>NZ_JAANBJ010000032.1:0-64713 GCF_011394325.1 Staphylococcus sp. 11007852
TCATTTGAAAATGAATTTTGAAGGCTTTTTCATGTATACGCTTTAGTTTTTAATTATTCTGCGATTTCTAATGCAACTTCCATCATTTGTGTAAATGAATTTTGGCGTTCTTCTGCAGTAGTGGCTTCATCTCTTAATAGGTGGTCACTAACAGTGAAAATACCAAGTGCTTTTTTACCTGCTTTAATGGCATTTAAATATAAGCCAGCTGATTCCATTTCGACACCTAAAATACCCATGTCAATCCATTTTTGATTGAAGTTTTCATTCGCATTATAGAATGTATCAGAAGATAAAATGTTACCTACATGTGTCGTAGCACCAATTTTATCTGCCGCTTCTTTCGCTTTAACAATTAAATCAAAGTCAGCAAGTGGGGCAAAGTTACCAGGGAACTGGAACTGATCTACATAATTAGAATTTGTTGAAGCCCCTTGACCGATAATAATGTCATATAGGTTGACGTGTTCTTGCATTGCGCCACATGAACCAATACGAATAATTGTATCAACATCAAAGAAATTGTAGAGTTCATAAGAATAAATACCAATACTTGGAATACCCATACCAGAACCCATAACCGATACTTCTTTACCTTTATAAGTTCCTGTGTAACCAAACATGTTACGTACGTCGTTAAATTGCTCAACATTTTCTAAGAAATTTTCAGCTATAAATTTCGCACGTAGTGGATCACCTGGCATTAAAACAGTTTTGGCTATTTTTTTACCATTAGGTTGAATATGTGGTGTGCCTTTAGTCATTGAAAGCAACTCCTTTTATTTTTATTAATTTTATCCTATTAAACATAACAGATTGTAGCCTAAATGTCGATGATTGCAATGTTTGTCAGACCCGTGACAGTCCATGTTTTCTTCTTTGATTTAGCATGTCTTTAATTTATAGAATGGAATATATCGTGTATAATAAATATGGAATATATCATAATAAAGAGAAGAGGGATTTACCATGAGAATGGTGGATATGATTTCTAAAAAACGTGATGGACATGCCTTAACGTCTGAGGAAATTAAGTTTATTATTGACGGTTACACAAAAGGGGAAATTCCGGATTATCAAATGTCGAGTTTAGCTATGGCAATTTATTTCCAAGATATGACAGATGAAGAGCGCGCCGCATTAACGATGGCAATGGTAGAATCAGGAGATCAAATTGATTTATCTGATATTGAAGGTGTTAAAGTTGATAAACATTCTACAGGTGGTGTCGGTGATACAACGACACTTGTATTGGCACCACTTGTTGCTGCTTTAGACATTCCTGTAGCGAAGATGAGTGGTCGTGGGTTAGGTCATACTGGTGGTACAATTGACAAATTAGAAGCTGTTGAGGGTTTCCACGTTGAAATATCTGAAGCTGAATTTATCAAACTTGTAAATGAAGCTAAAATTGCTGTTATTGGCCAAACAGGTAATTTAACACCAGCGGATAAAAAGATTTATGCATTGCGTGATGTAACTGGAACTGTCAACTCTATTCCGTTAATAGCGTCATCCATAATGAGTAAAAAAATTGCTGCGGGTGCAGATGCGATTGTACTTGATGTTAAAACAGGTAACGGTGCGTTTATGCAAACGGTAGAAGATGCCGAAGCGCTCGCCCATGCAATGGTTAAAATTGGAAATCAAGTAGGTCGTCAAACGATGGCGATTATTTCAGATATGAACCAACCATTAGGTTTGGGCATTGGGAATGCTCTAGAACTTAAAGAAGCCATTGATACACTTAAAGGAGAAGGTCCTGAAGATTTAACAGAACTCGTACTTACATTAGGTGCACAAATGGTCGTGTTAGCTAAAAAAGCTGAAACTTTAGAAGAAGCGCGCGTAAAATTACAAGAAGTGATTGATAACGGTGCTGCGATTGAAAAATTCAAAACGTTCTTAAGTAATCAGGGTGGAGATGCCTCTGTTGTAGATGATCCATCAAAATTGCCAACAGCGCAATATACGTTTGAATTACCAGCGAAAACGGCAGGTGTTGTTTCTGAAATGGTAGCAAATGAAATTGGTATAGCATCAATGATGTTAGGTGCAGGGCGTCAAACTAAAGAAGATGACATTGATTTAGCTGTCGGACTGGTACTTCATAAAAAAATTGGTGATAAAGTTGAAAAGGGAGAATCTTTACTCACAATTCATGCTAATCAAGAAGATGTTGAAGCGGTGAAACAAAAATTATATGACAATATTACAATTTCTGATTCTGCAGAAACGCCAAAATTGATTTATAAAGTAATTACGGAGTAGTGATTGATTATGAAGCGATTTCAACGCGTTGTATTTGGCATTTTATTTGTGTTCATTGGGATTTTACACTTTGCGCGTGAAACGACATTTCGCAAAATTGTGCCCCATTATTTACCATTCCGTAAAGCGGCGGTCCTCATTACTGGTGTGTGCGAAATCGTTTTTGGAATTGGTTTATTTATACGTCGTCCGAGTTATGTATTTAAACATATTATGATTGCTTTTTTATGGGCTGTACTACCCGCTAATATTTATATGGCTCGACACATCGACAAAATAGAAGGCCTCGAATTGCCAAAATCGTTATTATATCTTCGTATCCCGTTACAGTTTCAGTTAATGAAATGGATACGTCATTTATAATTAATTGGATGAAACTCAAGCATTTCACATTTGATTGTTTCAACACTTTGCTTTTCTAGGTGTCTTACTTCATAATGGATGTTTGGTTTCATATTGATGCCTCAGCAGTATCGGTTAAGTAAGCAATCAAAGTAATGTTATCATGCTCTTACTTTTGCTCTTATAGATTAAATTAAGAAACATAAATGAATAACAGGCAACGAAGTTCTCATGTATGCATGAATTTTGTTGCCTGTTTTGTTATACAGGATTGTGATGTTTCAACCCTTATTTATATGATTTAATGAATTTTCGCTAAGGGAGATGCTTGTATATTCTCCATGCACCGCACCTTAATCATTAAATAGGCTTTAAAAGAAAGTGACAAGTGAAATCAATATAAGATTATTTACCTTCTCCAAATACATCATGCCATTGATGACGCTTATCTAAAAATGCTTGCGCAATAGTTTTTGCTCCTTCAAGAGAATGGCTAGCTGCCCAACCACATTGTACTTCATTACACGCTGGGACCTCATTAGCATTTAAAACGTCATGAATCGTGTTTTCAATAATATTTAATACATCATCGTAATCTTTATGGTTAATAAATGACACATAAAAACCTGTTTGGCATCCCATTGGACTTAAATCTACGACTTTGTCTGAATGATTACGAATATTTTCAGCCATTAAATGTTCGAGACTGTGTAAACCTGGCATGTCCATATGTTCTTTATTTGGCTGTTTGAAACGAATATCATACTTGTAAATGTCATCTCCATTTTCCCCTTGCATTTTACCTGCAAGGCGTACATATGGTGCAACTACTTTTGTGTGATCTAAATTAAAACTTTCTACGTTCATTTTTGGCATATTGACATCCTCCTTTATTATTTTCATTTTAACATAACTTTCATTGTATCAAAGGGGGATGCCTTTTCATTGAATGAAGGAATGAGACCGAACCTATTTATAAAGGGGGATGACGATGAGAATGATGCCTTAATTGGGTATGTGACATAACAGTGAGAAATTGTGTAAATAATAAAAATAGCATGACAAATCAGTCGATTTCCGATAAAATGAGTACTAATTAAATAACAATTTATCAAGAGTGGTGGAGGGAATTGGCCCTACGAAGCCCTGCAACCTCATCGAGTAACGATAAAGGTGCTAAATCCAACAATAGCATTTGACTATTGATAGATAAATGACATACAAATGGTTATCAACGTTTGATGTGCGTCTATTAATAGACTTACATCACGTATGATAACTTTTTGTTTTTGAAGGGAGAAATTACTTTGGTATCAGTAAGACAGCGCATTTTAGATTATATAGACAATCATCGCTTACATTATTTAGATATGAGCCACCAAATACATGATCGACCAGAATTAGGGAATGAGGAATTATTTGCGTCGCGTCTTTTAATAGACCAATTATCATCGCACGGTTTTAATATTGAAAAGGATATTGCAGGCCACTCAACAGGTTTTATCGCATCTTATGAGGCAAAAGAGCCAGGACCAACGATAGGGTTTTTAGCAGAGTATGATGCCTTACCGGGATTAGGACATGCGTGTGGACATAATATTATAGGGACCGCTAGTGTACTTGCAGGTATCGCGCTCAAACAAGTGATTGATGAACTTGGAGGCAGTGTCATTGTTTTTGGGTGTCCGGCTGAAGAAGGTGGCGAAAACGGTAGCGCAAAAGCATCCTACGTCAAAGAGGGGATTTTTGATGATGTGGATATTGCGCTGATGATTCATCCAGGAAATGACACGTATCCGACGATTCATACGCTTGCTGTAGATGTATTAGATATCCAGTTCTATGGCAAGAGTGCACATGCATCTGAAAATGCAGAAGATGCTAAGAATGCTTTAGATGCAATGCTCAGCTTTTTTAATGGTATAGCACAATTAAGACAACACATTCATAAATCAGAACGTGTCCATGGCGTCATTTTAGACGGTGGTAAAGCGGCGAATATCATTCCTGATTATACACATGCACGTTTTTATACACGTGCAACGACGAGGAAATCTCTCGACATATTAACAGAACGCGTGCATCAAATTGCAAAAGGCGCAGCCATTCAAACAGGTTGTAATTATGAGTTTGGACCAATTCAAAATGGGGTAAACGAATTTATCAAATCACCACAACTTGATGCTTTATTTGAACGTTATGCAACAGAATTAGGGGAAGAAGTCAGTCATGATGATTTTGGTTATGGTTCGACAGATACAGGTAATGTGAGCCATGTAGTGCCTACGATTCATCCACATATTAAAATAGGCCCGCGTAGCTTAGTTGGTCATACACATCGATTTAGAGAAGCAGCAGCAAGCCCTATGGGAGATAAGGCGTTAATTAAAGGTGCGAAAATTATTGCATTAATGGGAGCAAGTATACTTCAAGATTATGATTTGTTAGCCACAATTCAAAAGGAACATCAATTATTAAGGGAGAAATTATAAATGACTGACCATCTACGTTTAAAATTGGGAGACTTATACGCTGATGATATCGTATATACATCACGTCCATCTTATATTTCTAATCCATGGTTAGAACCAGACGAGCATCAATCGAATTTTTTAACAGGACGAGAATTATTGATTGCTGATATGCCAGTCATTGTACATGAGGCCAGTGTTACTGATAAATTACAAATTTTGTTTAATTATGTGAATCAAACGATACCGAACAATATTTATACATTCAAAGATAAAGAAAGTTATGAACAGTTATTAAAACAACTTACTGAACAAGATCAAAAGCGCATTTATACACAGTATGTGCATGGTGAAGATTTAATACACCGTACACGCTATGCGATGAATAAGCAGATGTTTGTTGATTTAAATACTAAGTCAAGGATTCCTGAATGGACAGAAGGTAAATATCTACCTAAAAGAGAGGTGGTAGATATTGAGATGCTTCATCATGCTTTAGAACATTGGACACTACCTCTTGTTTTAAAACCTGGAGATGATTTACCTACTGCAGGTGGGTATGGCGTGATGATATGTTATAATCAATCAGATTTAGATGAAGCAGTAGCACGTATTGACAATGCGAAAGAAGCCACACAAACTATCATTATTGAACAATGTGTGGAAGCTAAAGAAAATTACTGTGTGCAATATGCCGTACACCCTGATAAAGGTATTGTTTACCTAGGGGCAGCCAAACAGTTAACGAATGCTTATGGATTTTATAATGGTAATACTAATGCTATACATGTACCTCAAGCAGTCATTGATGCAGGATTTGAAATTATGAAAATTGGTGTAGATAAAGGATTTATAGGTGTTGCGGGGTTTGATTTACTTGTTGATAAAGAAGAGGACATTTATGCGATCGATTTGAATTTTAGACAAAATGGTTCAACAAGTATGTTATTACTCGATCATTTATTAACTGGCAAACATCATAAATTTTATAGCTATGTGTCTAAAGCCGACAGACAAACGTTTTTTCAAGCGATTGAAAAATATGTCCGACAAGGCGTCCTTTATCCATTATCTTATTATGATGGTGATTATTATAAAACGCGTAATGTCAGTTCACGATTTGCAGGCATTTGGCATGCGAACAGTCTTGAACAAATCGAGGCACTTGAGCAAGCCTTTCTTATAGAAGCAGGTTTAAAATAATCAATAGTAGCGTGTTTTTGTAACGAACTAAAATTGTTAGCGTATATGTTATCTGATATGAAAATACGCGATGGTTTCTATTTTTGTCACATTGACGAAATGTAGACAGTAGTTTATATTCAACGTAAAGAGCTCATTTAGAGAGGGAGAAAAAGATGTCGTATAAAAATGAACGTTTTTACAAAGATATTCTGACAAATGAGCAATTTTTTATCGCAGTAAAAGATAAAAAAATTGTGAAGCATTTGCATAATGGGAAACAATTATTTTGCTTTTGGACGAGGGAAAGTTTGGCAAAAGCATATCTCGAAAATCTAAATGTTGAATTTGATAAAATTAAGGCGATGGATATCGATCGTTTTACAACTTATGAACTTGACGATATGTTTGATGAAGAGGATGAAGCGGTTGTGAATGTGACGATTGATGCAGAAGGTCATGAAATTAAAATTTTATCGGCTTTTAATGATATTATGACTGATATTGATCGCTTACGCATTCGAGAATTTGTTGAAGATGTTTCTAAAACCGACACTGTATATGGTCTTACACGTAAAGGTACTAAGCAATTTATGGTCGTAAGTGATGAAAATGATAATTTTGAACAATCTCATTTCATGCCTGTTTGGAGTTTAAGCCAGCGAGCGAAGCGTGTTGCTGAAGAAGACTTCGAAACACTTGAACTTATTGACGTTGAAGGTGAAGTGTTTTCAGAATGGTTAGACGAATTGCGTGATGACAATCGTTACGTTGCAATAGACTTAAAACCAGGCGTCGTTGGTACCATTGTAAGTGCACAAAAATTAGCGAATGAATTAACATTTTAATAAAGTGAGATAACATATCTAAAAGTTTAGCCTTCAAAATTCATTTTTATTGAATTTTGAAGGCTATTAATATACGTTTCATTATAAATATAATGTACCGAGTGCGCCTGAAAATGCGCCATTATTTAAATAGTGAGGTGTAAAACCACGTAATATCGTATAATCCGTGACTACTTTTTGGAGTAATGGATTATTATGGAAAGATGAACCAATATAAACAACATCATGCGCTCCATGCTCTCTCGCGACATGAATGGATACGGTGGTAACACTTTCACCTACAACACCAATTAGTGAAGCTAATTTATCAGCAGGCGTAAATGTTTTGTCTAAATTTAATAAAACATGTCCAAAATTCGCCGCAGTCAGTTCACCAGAAATAGGTGGGGTATCATTTTTATAAATATGTTTCACTTTCAAATCTATGATGTCGCGATTTCCTTTTTGTGCTAGGTCTGTGAGTTGTGTGTAATCTTTGATTTCAGTTAATAAGTAACCTAATCCGCGTATCATACCGCCACCGGTACCAATACCACCTACACGTTGTTGACCTTGTGCATCGGCTAAATGAATAGATGTCCCTGTTCCAACATTAGTAAAAATATAGCGTTCTAATGCAATACCTTGTTCTTTTAAAAGAAGCTCAACACCTTTATCAGCAGCATCGAATTCAATAAATTGTTTAGCATCACAATGGAGTAAATCATTGAGTGCTTTCGCATTGCCACCTGTTATACAAATATTGGAACATGTTTGTTCATTTAACCAATTTGCTACGTTTTCTATATCCGTAGTGAGACGTGTTTCGTACGTACGCTGACCACCATTTTCAACTACAATTTTAATTAGCGTACCACCTGCGTCAATTCCGATTCGCATCGCTTGTTCACCTCAAAATTATTGTTTATCACCACTATATACTATATGATAATCACAAAAATACAAGTTTTAATTATAATTTTTAAAATGTCTAGGGGGATTCGTTTATGAAGTTAAGTCCATATATTTTAGTTGAAAATGTAAATGACGCTTTACATTTTTATCATGACACGTTTGGTGGGGAAAAGATCATTTTAAATGAACATCAAGGTAAAGTGTTACACGCGGAATTAAAAATTCAAGAAGATGTCGTTATCCATTTATCAGACACGTATGGTAAACCCGTGCAAAATGACGGCAATCAAATTTTACTCACGTTCGATCACCCAGGTACGCAACAACGTATTTTCGACGCTTTAAGTGTACAGGGGAACCCACACATGCCGTTAAATAAAACCTTCTTTAATGCTATTCATGGGCAAGTTAAAGATCGATATGGTGTGAACTGGTTGATGAATTGTTTTGTTCAAGAATAAACATTATTTATTCTTGAAATTGAAAAAAGCCTTCAAAATTCATTTCTAATGAACTTTGAAGGCCATTTTTTATCCAACATATCATTTTTCAAGTTACAATTGATAAATGATTTACATTTCGTTATCTCTTTCTCGTTCTTCAATTGTTCGAGAAAAGTCTTTCTCGTCATCTATATGTGTCATTTGGAAATGTTTCGTGTGTTCACGTCTTAAGGCGTTCATAAGTGCAAAAATCATAAGTAATAAAATTATGGAAAATGGGAGCCCAGTAACCACTGATGCTGTTTGTAAACTTGTTAAACCACCTGCGACAGTTAATGCTACAGAAATAGCACCAATAAGTATGCCCCAAACCATTTTATGTTTACGTTTAGGATTTTCAACGCCACCCGTTGCCATTCCAGAGACAATATGTGTCGTTGAATCTGCGCTCGTAACAATAAACGTAAAGATAAGGATAATGGCTAAGGCACTCGTGACTTCATATAAAGGAAATTTGCTTAACAACTCAAACAAAGCTACCGTATAATCCTTATCAACGACATTTTCGATGCCATCTTTTTTATGAAGCGCATAATTAATTGCAGTGCCTCCAAATCCAGCAATCCATGTGAATGAAATCATTGGTGGAATGATTAACACACCTACGACAAATTCACGTATGGTTCTACCTCTAGATACGCGTGCAACAAAACCACCAATAAATGGTGACCATGAAATGACCCAAGCCCAATAGAAAACCGTCCACTTTTGAATCCATGAATTATCACCAGTGTATGGATCCATACGTAAACTATATTGTACGAAGTGAGAAATATAGTCGCCTATAGAAACAGTGAAAGTTTCAACGATAAAGCGTAAATCTCCGACGATAAAAATGAATACGAGTAATATTGCACCGATAATAATGTTTAAATTACTCAACCATTTTACACCACGATTCAATCCTGACAACGCTGACCCTAAAAAGATGCAGGTCATAATTAAAGTAATAATGATTAATGTCACATTCGTATTTGGCACATGGAACACATGATTTAAGCCCCCGGCAATTTGTAAAATACCGAGACCTATTGAAGTTGCGATACCCATGACAGTAGCAATAATTGCTAAAATATCAATAATGTTTCGATATGGGCGTTTGTATGTTTCACCAAAAACGGGTTCCATAGCAGTAGAGATTAGGCCGTCACGTTGCTTTCTAAATTGAAAATAGGCAACAATTAAGCCGCTCATCGCAAAAATAGACCATTGTGAAATACCCCAGTGGAAAAAAGTGTATCCCATAGCCAAACGAGCCGATTCAGCTGTTTGTCCTTTAGTGCTGGAAAATGGAGAATGTAGATAATGGGTAAGTGGTTCAGCTACACCCCAGAATACGATACCAACACCTAAGCCCGCTGAAAACAGCATGCCAATCCATGATATAAATGAAAATTCAGGTTCTTCATCATCATGACCGAGTTTAAATCGACCATAACGAGAGAGGGCGAGAAAAATTAAAAACAAGTCTAAAACAAAGACGATAATTAAAAAGAGCCAGCCAAAATTTAAAGCAATTGCATTATATGTATTTTGTGCATAAAATCCAAAGCCTTTTGGAAATAAGGCAGCTAGTAAAGTAAATAATAAGATAATAGAAAAAGAGACGATATAGACGAAATTTCGATTTTTTTTCTTTTTTGTTAGCGAAGGTTTAGGTTTTTTCATAATATCCCCTTTCGAGTTTGAAAAATCAGAAAATAGTGTATAGTTATACATGCGAAAATCATAATTAATAAAGGAATGAATTTTCATAATGATAAAAAGTAAACGCTTTGATGATATTACTATACATTTGTATGAAGAGCAATACCGTGATGCACTTTATAAATTTAAACTCAATGAACGTCAACGCATCTATTCTTCCTTACCCGAAGAAGTACTGGATGATGCACTGAATGATCCTAATCGAAAGGCAAACGTTGTCTTGAACAACGATGGGGATGTTGTTGGTTTTTTTGTCCTACATCAACATTATCAACATGAAGGTTATGATACCCCTGAAGAAGTTGTTTATATTCGTTCGTTATCTATTAATGAACAGTTTCAAGGTCATGGCTATGGTACTAAAATCATGATGAATCTTCCAGAATATGTTCAAAGTATTTTTCCTGATTTCGGACATTTATACCTTGTCGTTGATGCAGAAAACGAAGCAGCATGGAATGTCTATGAGCGTGCAGGTTTTATGCACACGGCAACAAAAGAGGAGGGACCGATTGGAAAGGAACGACTTTATTATTTAGATTTAAGTTCTAAATATGTATCCTCATTAAAATTAAGTCGTAGTGACCAATCTGATTTAGGGCCAGTAGACATTATTGATTTAAATCTTAATCAAGAAAAAGTAGGCTTTTTAGCTATTGAACAATTTCAATCTCGATTGATTATTAGAGCTGTCCTCGTAGAAGATGAGCATCGTGAATCAGGTATTGCTCAAAACGCATTACGACAATTGTCTACGTATGTACGCCAAAAATATGACAATATTGATGTCATTGAAGTGATGTTATTTGGTGCAAGTAACAAACTCAAACCATTGTTTCAAAAAAGTAATTTTGTAGAAGCAATCGTCACTGAAAATTATACAATGTTTGAAAAATATATTAACTACTAAATAAATTGGTTGCATTTTAAAAAAACCTATTGCTAAACATTGCGTTATATTCAAGACTCATTTATAATCAATGTTTGTTATAGTATGTTATATAAGAAGACGAGATGTCTTTAAAATGTAGGAGTAACGTGAATCTTTGAAAGGAAGATGTACCAATGAAATTACAAGATTACACACAAGAAATGGTTGATGAAAAAGCGTTTATTGATATGGCATATACGCTTTTAACTGAAAAAAATGAAACAATGAATCTTTATGATATTATTGATGAATTTAAGCAAATTGGTCATTATGAAGACGATCAAATTGAAAATCGCGTCGTTCAATTTTATACAGACTTAAACACTGATGGTCGATTTTTAAGTGTCGGTGACAACGTTTGGGGATTACGCGATTGGTATTCCGTTGATGATATAGAAGAAAAGATTGCACCAACGATTCAAAAGTTTGAAATTCTTGATGAAGATGATGAAGAAGATAAGAACTTGAAATTGCTTGGTGAAGATGACAATGACGGTGATGACAATATCCCTAGTGTGACAGATGACCAAGAAGAACTTAACGACCCTGAAGATGAGCGTGTAGAAGATGAAATCGAAGAATCTGATTTAGTCGTTGAAGACGATGAAGAAGATTTAGATGATGCATACGATGATGAAGAAGATCTTTTAGAAGAAGAAGAGTAATTCATTTTAAAAATATGTTCGTTAATGAAACGGCCATTGTTCCACTTTATTCGTATCAATGGATAATGTAAATTTAACATAAAGTTTATTGACTTTTTATGACAACATGATAGAATTTTATTCGGGCTCCTTTAAATAGGACAATGAAAAAACGCATACGTCTATAGAGATAAATACGTACGTAATTACGTAATGATATAAATGACGTTCATTCGTTCCCCCCTTACATGAAATGATTGTGAGAGGGGACTTTTTTATTTTATAAATCAATGTAATAACATGTTTACTGTTTGAAATGGATTTACCCCTTAGTAAATGCATCTGATATGAAATGAGGAGGAAATACACATGACAAAATTTATTTTTGTGACTGGTGGCGTTGTATCATCATTAGGTAAAGGAATCACTGCCGCTTCACTTGGGCGTCTTTTGAAAGATCGTGGATTATCTGTAACGATTCAAAAATTTGATCCATATTTAAATGTAGATCCAGGGACAATGAGTCCGTATCAACATGGAGAAGTTTTTGTAACTGATGATGGTGCAGAAACGGATTTAGATCTAGGTCATTATGAGCGTTTTATCGATATTAATTTAAACAAGTATTCAAACGTGACAGCAGGAAAAGTGTATTCACATGTTTTAAAGAAAGAGCGTCGTGGAGATTATCTTGGTGGAACTGTTCAAGTCATTCCACACATTACAAATGAAATTAAATCTAGATTACTTCTAGCAGGCGAAAGTACGAATGCTGACGTTGTCATCACCGAAATTGGTGGAACTACGGGTGACATCGAATCTTTACCGTTTATTGAAGCAATCCGTCAAATTCGAAGTGATTTAGGTCGTGAAAATGTAATGTACGTACATTGTACGTTACTACCTTATATTAAAGCTGCTGGTGAAATGAAAACGAAACCAACACAACATAGTGTTAAAGAGCTACGTGGTTTAGGTATTCAACCAGATTTAATTGTCGTACGTAGTGAATATGAAATGAGTCAAGAATTAAAAGATAAAATTGCCTTATTCTGTGATATTGATAAGAAAAGTGTCATTGAATGCCGTGATGCGGAATCATTATATGAAATTCCTTTACAATTAAGCCGTCAAGATATGGATGACATTGTAATTAATCGTTTAGGATTAAAAGCGCAATACGAAACACAATTAGATGAATGGAATCATTTAATCAATGTTGTGAATAATTTAGAAGGTAAAGTCACGATTGCATTGGTTGGTAAATACGTGGCACTACAAGACGCTTATTTATCAGTTGCAGAAGCTTTAAAACATGCAGGATACCCATTTATGAAAGATATCGAGATTAGATGGATCGATTCAAGTGAAGTGACAGATGAAAATGCTGAAAGTTACTTCCACGATGTTGATGGTATTTTAGTGCCAGGTGGGTTTGGTTTCCGTGCGAGTGAAGGTAAAATTTCTGCAATTAAATACGCGCGTGAACATCACATCCCATTCTTTGGTATTTGTTTAGGCATGCAATTAGCAACTGTTGAATATGCACGTCACGTTGTAGGCTTAACGGATGCGCATTCAGCTGAATTAGATCCTAATACTCCATATCCTGTGATTGACTTATTACCTGAACAAAAAGATATAGAAGATTTAGGTGGAACGTTACGTTTAGGTTTATATCCATGTACAATTAAAGAGGGAACACTAGCTGAACGTATTTATGGAGAAAAGGAGATTCAAGAACGCCATCGTCATCGTTATGAATTTAATAATGAATACCGTGAAAAATTAGAAGCAGCGGGTATGATTTTCTCGGGAACAAGCCCAGATGGTCGCCTAGTAGAAATGGTTGAAATAGAGAACCACCCATTTTTCTTAGCGTGTCAATTCCACCCAGAATTTTTATCACGTCCAAATCGTCCGCAACCGATTTTTAAATCATTTATCGAAGCTGCGATTCAATATCAATCAAAATAATATGTCGACACAATACGTATGCTATTTTGACTAATACTTTGTGTAGAAAACGATAATAAAAACACTTTCGTTAAAATTCCTCTTAATGTGAATGGAACGAAAGTGTTTTATTCTTTTATCGCTAACTTATACGACTCATCTTGAGCTTCTTTAATAAAGTTAGCTTTTGCTTATAGGGTGGTTATAAATTATAAATCTAAGTCACGTATCATCTCGATCATTTGAATGTAGATTTCATAATAGACAAAGTTAATCGCAATGTTGTGCGGCGTCACCACTTTATCATAATCTTCTGTCATAACAATGGCACGTGGCGTTGATAGATTAATAAAATGTATCAAATGTTCAGGTATGTCATATGACTTAGAAGGGTTTGTTACCAATACGACTTCATGTTGGTATTCCAGTAAGTGTTCTAAATCATTTATGAGTGCATCAGTGACATAAGGGCTAAATAAAAAAACTCGGTCGGTAGTGTCTAAGTCTGAAAACGATGGTACGTCATCTAACGCTATACTTGATGCTAACTTTTCTTCGCTTGATAATACATAATGCTCAAACCATTTGAGATCATCATAACCTTTAACGTACACATGACCTTCACCACCTATAGCTTGAATGAGACATTGCGCGGCCATTTGAATGTCTAACTCCTGTTCATTCAATCGATTAAAAATGCCTGTTAATTGTGTAGCTAACATTTTTGACATTTAAACGCCTCCATTTTCTTAAATCATTGGGTTTAATTTTAATTAAGAATTTAAAGAATATCAACAAAATATTTTAGGTTTTAAATGGTGGCGCTTTCATTGACGAAATGGTGAAATAATCCCGTTTTATCACGATTATTTATGCATTTTGTGCACAATTTTGCTATAATATGAATATAAATTTATGTGCGTTACGCACTCAAGGAGGAACTTTCATGCCTTTAGTTTCAATGAAAGAAATGTTAATCGACGCAAAAGAAAATGGTTATGCGGTAGGTCAATACAACCTCAATAACTTAGAATTCACACAAGCAATCTTACAAGCTTCTCAAGAAGAGAATGCACCTGTAATTTTAGGTGTATCAGAAGGTGCCGCACGCTATATGGGTGGTTTTTATACTGTAGTTAAAATGGTAGAAGGGTTAATGCATGACTACAATATTACAATTCCTGTAGCGATTCACTTAGACCATGGTTCAAGTTTCGATAAATGTAAAGAGGCGATTGATGCTGGATTCACATCTGTAATGATCGATGCATCACACGAACCATACGAAGATAACGTTAAAGTGACTTCAAAAGTTGTTGAATACGCACATGCTCGTGGCGTATCAGTAGAAGCTGAATTAGGTACAGTTGGTGGTCAAGAAGATGACGTTGTAGCTGACGGCGTAATCTATGCTGACCCAATCGAATGTCAAAATTTAGTAAAAGATACAGGTATTGATACGTTGGCGCCTGCACTTGGTTCTGTTCATGGTCCTTACAAAGGTTTACCAAACTTAGGATTTAAAGAAATGGAAGAAATTGGTGCATCAACAGGCCTTCCACTTGTATTACATGGTGGAACTGGTATTCCTACAGATGATATCAAAAAAGCAATTTCATTCGGTACTGCAAAAATCAACGTTAATACTGAAAATCAAATTGCTTCAGCGAAACGTGTGCGTGAAGTTTTAGATGCGGATAAAGAAGTTTACGATCCACGTAAATATTTAGGACCAGCTCGTGAAGCAATCAAAGAAACTGTAATTGGTAAAATTAGAGAATTTGGTACTTCTAACAAAGCTGATAACATTAAAGGTTAATGATTAAATAGATATAAATTAAAAAAGCTGAGACGCATAAGGTGTCTCAGCTTTTTTATAGGGTATAAAGGTAAAAATGGTCTTTTTTATAATGTTGCTAAATCGTATGTATATCACTATTTTTTAAAGTTGCTACTTTTTCAATAAACGTATGTAATCATTTGTCATCCAGTGGTAAAATTAGAATTAATACCAATATTTTTAAGACGAATTAAAGTGTTTACAACGATGAGACCTATTTTGCATTTTGAAAAATTTTACATTATAATGCCTATATTATGATATTTTATGGAGAAATTGAGCAATGGAAAAGGAGTTCAATCACATGGCGCAAGAAGTTATTAAAATTAAAGGTGGCCAAACGCTTAAAGGGAAGGTAGAAATAAGCGGTGCTAAAAATAGCTCTGTGGCAATCATTCCTGCTACGATATTAGCTGAAGAACCTGTCACATTAGATGGTTTGCCTAAAATTTCAGATGTGGAAACATTAGTGAGTTTACTTGAGGATCTTAACATTAAAGCAGAGTTGGATGATACTACGTTACATGTAGATCCTACTGAAATACAAAACGCTGCTCTACCTAATAATAAAGTAGAGTCTTTACGTGCATCATATTATATGATGGGTGCATTACTTGGCCGCTTCAAAAAATGTGTTATTGGGCTTCCTGGGGGATGTCCATTAGGGCCTAGACCGATTGATCAACATATTAAAGGCTTTAAAGCTCTAGGTGCTAAAATTGATGAATCAAGTGCGACCTCAATGAAAATCGAAGCAGATCGTCTTGTTGGTGCTAATATTTATTTAGACATCGTCAGTGTAGGTGCGACGATAAATATCATGCTTGCAGCCTCTCGTGCTGAAGGTCAAACAATCATTGAAAATGCTGCCAAAGAACCAGAAGTTGTTGATGTTGCAAACTTTTTAAATAGTATGGGAGCAAGAGTCACAGGGGCAGGGACGAGTTCAATTAAAATTGTAGGTGTACCGCATTTACATGGAAGTCGTCATAGCATAATCCCTGACCGCATTGAAGCTGGAACGTATATGTGTATTGCTGCAGCGAGTGGTGAACAGGTTGTCATTGATAACATTATTCCAAAACACGTGGAACCACTCACAGTAAAGTTAAAAGAACTAGGGGTTAACATTGATGTCGGCGATGACTTCATGGTAGTACAACGTGCGCACCCATATCATAGTGTTGATATTAAAACATTAGTTTACCCAGGGTTTGCCACAGATTTACAACAGCCCATTACGCCATTACTTTTCTTAGCTGAAGGGCCAAGCTTCGTAAAAGAAACCATTTATCCTGAACGCTTTAAACACGTGCCAGAATTGCAAAAAATGAATGGAGCGATTGACGCTGACCTTGGTACAGCAACTATTAAACCGTCACACCTTACAGGGGCAGAAGTCTATGCCAGTGATTTACGTGCAGGCGCTTGTTTAATTGTTGCAGGATTAATTGCAGAAGGCGAAACGACAATTTATAATGTCAAACATATTTATAGAGGGTATACAGATATCGTCAATACATTAAAAAAACTTGGTGCTGATATTTGGACAGAATCCGTTGATGCTTAATCTATAAAATATTGGACTTGCAAGTAATGTTAAGAGGTGAGAGCCATGGAAGTTTGTCCATATTTACAAGAAACATTTAAAATTTTAGGGCGCAGTTGGAATGGACTTATTTTACATTATTTATCCACTTGTCCGGAACATAAAGCACACTTTTCTCAATTGAAAAAAGATTTACAACCCATCACGAATCGTGCGTTATCGATAAAACTTACAGAACTAGCAGATCGTGGATTGATTACAAAGCATGTTATTTCAGAAACCCCTCCATCAGTGTGTTATCATTTGACGCAAAAAGGGATTGATTTAGCGCAAGCATTAAAACCTTTAGAAGACTGGGCGCATCATCATGTGACATTAGAAGATCAAGGTTAAGCTTACTTGTTTCATTTATAAATGTTTAACAGCCAAATAGGACGAGCACTTGCTTGTCTATTTGGCTTTTTATGTTTAAGCAAAATTCATGCAAGAGAAGTACGCAAGGCGTATAGTTTAACTAAGTCCTTTTTTGGAAATACTTGATATAGGACGAAACGTTCGGAAAAGGAGTGTCATAGTATGAGAAACCAAACGAAACAATATATAAACGGTGAATGGGTAGACAGTCACAGTGGTGAGACGATTGATGTGATAAATCCTGCAACTGAAGAAGTTTTTGGCCGTATTGCCAAAGGGGATGAAACAGATGTCAAACAAGCGGTACAAGCTGCGCATGATGTATATATAGAGTTTAGACAGACACCAGTAAAAGAACGTCAAGCATTATTAGGGCGTATTGTAGATGAATATAAAAAACGTAAAGACGATTTAATTGAAGCAATGACACTTGAATTAGGTGCACCGGTGACAAAATCTGAAAAGGTACATTACCAAATGGGATTGAATCATTTTCAAGCTGCATATGATGCTTTAGATGATTTTCAATTTGAAGAACAACGTGGCGATCATTTAGTGGTTAAAGAAGCGATTGGTGTTGCTGGTTTAATTACACCATGGAATTTCCCGACAAACCAAACGTCATTAAAATTAGCTGCCGCCTTTGCTGCTGGTGCACCAGTTGTTTTAAAACCTTCTGAAGAAACACCTTTTGCTGCTATTATTTTAGCTGAAATTTTCGAAGCTGCAGGTGTACCTAAAGGTGTCTTCAATCTCGTCAATGGAGATGGTGAAGGTGTAGGTAATCCGTTGAGCGAACACCCTGATGTGCGCATGATGTCCTTTACAGGTTCTGGCGGCACAGGCTCAAAAATTATGGAAAAGGCTAGTAAAGACTTCAAAAAAGTGTCATTAGAATTAGGTGGTAAATCACCATATATCATTTTAGATGATGCTGATGTTGATGGTGCTGCACAGGCCGCTGTTAATAAAGTGGTTAATAATACAGGACAAGTGTGTACGGCTGGTACACGAACGCTTATCCCTGAATCCATGAAAGCAGATTTCTTAGAAAAAGCTAAAATGCACATGGCGAATGTTAAGGTTGGAGATCCCCAAAATAAAGACACGGATATGGGACCAATTATTAACAAAAAACAATATGATCAAGTTCAAGATTATATCCAAAAAGGTATAGATGAAGGGGCACAACTTTACTTCGGCGGCACAGGTCATCCTGATGGCTTAGACCAAGGTTATTTTGCGAAACCCACAATTTTCTCTGACGTAGATAATAAGATGACCATTGCTCAGGAAGAAATTTTTGGACCAGTTATGTCGGTCATCACGTACACAGATATTGATGATGCTATTCGCATTGCCAATGATACAAAGTATGGCTTGGCAGGTTACGTATACGGTCAAGATAAAGATACATTGAAAAAAGTAGCGCGCGCGATTGAAGCGGGTACAGTTGAGATTAATGAAGCTGGTCGCACACCAGACTTACCATTTGGAGGTTACAAACAATCTGGTATTGGACGTGAATGGGGCGACTATGGTATTGAAGAATTTTTAGAAGTAAAATCCATTGCAGGTTATTTTAAATAATTGAACACAACCACGTGTTAAATAACGCTTATTGTTAAAAAAGCGATATTTAATCACGTGGTTCATTTATGTTTCAATTTATATCATGTTTTGTATTTACCTTTAAAATTTGCTATAGTATTGATGTTATCGTATCAAAAATGCGATTAAAGAATTTATTATGAAATGAGTGTTAAATATGGCGACTAGGGAAAGAACCTCACCTCAATATGAGTCTTTTCATGAATTGTACAAAAACTACACGACTAAAGCTTTGACCGAAAAAGCCAAATCTTTAAAACTATCGAACTATAGTAAGTTAAACAAAAAAGAACTTGTTCTTGCCATAATGGAAGCACAAATGGAAAAAGACGGTAACTATTATATGGAAGGCATTCTAGACGATATTCAACCAGATGGTTACGGTTTTCTACGTACAGTTAATTATTCTAAAGGTGAAAAAGATATATATATTTCTGCATCACAAATCAGACGATTTGAAATCAAATTAGGTGATAAAGTTACTGGTAAAGTCAGACAACCTAAAGAAAACGAGAAGTATTACGGCTTGCTACAAGTTGATTTTGTAAATGACCATAATGCAGAAGAAGTCAAAAAACGACCACATTTCCAAGCGTTAACACCTCTTTATCCTGAAGAACGTATCAAATTAGAAACAGACCCCGACAAATACTCCACACGTGTTATGGATTTAGTAACACCAATCGGATTAGGACAACGTGGTTTAATCGTTGCACCACCTAAAGCAGGTAAAACCTCTTTATTAAAAGAAATCGCAAATGCTATTGTAAAAAACAAACCTAATGCTAAATTATTTATTTTACTTGTGGGTGAAAGACCTGAGGAAGTTACTGATATTGAGCGTTCAGTTGAAGAAGCTGAAGTTGTACATTCCACATTTGATGAACATCCGAAACATCATGTTAAAGTTGCAGAGTTATTACTTGAAAGAGCAAAACGTCTCGTTGAAATCGGTGAAGATGTAATTGTGCTTATGGATTCAATCACGCGATTAGCACGTGCGTATAATTTAGTGGTACCCCCAAGCGGTCGTACATTATCAGGCGGTTTAGACCCTGCTTCATTACATGGACCTAAAACGTTTTTCGGTGCTGCACGTAATATTGAAGCTGGTGGGAGCCTTACAATATTAGCTACAGCACTCGTTGATACTGGCTCTCGTATGGATGATATGATTTATGAGGAGTTCAAAGGGACAGGGAATATGGAATTACATTTAGATCGTCGTTTGTCTGAACGTAGAATCTTCCCAGCTATTGATATTTCTAGAAGTTCAACGCGTAAAGAAGAACTACTGATTCCTAAAAATGAACTCGAAAGTTTATGGCAATTACGCAACATGTTCTCCAATTCGCCAGACTTTGCAGAACGTTTTATCCGACGATTAAAGAAAACTAAAACTAATGCAGACTTTTTTGAAGAGTTGAAAAAAAGTGCAGTTGAAAGTACTAAAACAGGGAAACCTATTATTTAATTTAAAGAAATGTTTTCGTGGGGTTGCTTTTTAAAAAGGCAACCTTTATAATGTACAAGTATTGGGTAAAACTCACAAATAACTCTGTTCCAGATGGTTCAGGGCAAAGGAGCTGAAAATAATGAAACAAGGCATTCATCCAGAATACCGTAAAGTAATCTTCTTAGATACAACTACTAACTTTAAGTTTTTAAGTGGTTCTACGAAGTATTCAAGCGAAACAATGGAATGGGAAGATGGTAACGAGTATCCAGTTATCCGTTTAGATATTTCTTCTGACTCTCACCCATTCTACACAGGACGTCAAAAATTTGCTGCTGCAGATGGTCGTGTGGAACGTTTCAACAAGAAATTCGGTCTCAAATCAAACAACTAATCTTCGTTATAACGAGTTATTGGAAAACAGTAAAGAAAACAATCTTTATATGCTTTCTTTCTATTTTAAGCATCCTCATTTAAGAGGATGCTTTTTTTAATGAAATCATCAAAAACGTTATTAAAATATGATATAATGAAGCGATTATGTTTTGGAAAAGGTGGCATAAAAAATGTACGAAGCGTATCATTCAGGATGGATTGAATGCATCACAGGAAGTATGTTTAGCGGTAAATCTGAAGAACTTATTCGCCGTTTACGACGTGGTGTTTATGCGAAACAAAAGGTAATAGTTTTCAAACCAACGATTGATGACCGTTATCATAAAGAAAAAATCGTTTCACATAATGGTAATGCGATAGAAGCGATTAACATCACTGAAGCAAGCGAGATTTGGCAACATGATTTAACAGGGGTTGATATCATAGGTATTGATGAAATTCAATTTTTTGATCGTACTGTTGTAGATATTGCTCAAACACTTGCACAAAAAGGATATCGTGTCATTACAGCAGGTCTAGACATGGATTTTAAAGGAGAGCCATTTCATCCCGTTCCAGAGATGTTAGCCGTAAGTGAACATATTACAAAACTTCAAGCTGTATGTGCAGTTTGTGGCGCTTCTTCAAGTCGTACACAAAGACTCATCAATGGAAAACCAGCGAAAGTTGATGATCCAATCATATTAGTGGGTGCTAATGAAAGTTATGAACCACGTTGTCGTGCGCATCATGTAATTCTACCGAGCGAGTCAAAAGAGGAGGAAAATGAGTAATGTTTGATCAATTAGATATTGTTGAAGAAAGATATGAACAACTAAATGAGTTGCTAAGTGATCCAGAGGTTGTAAGTGATTCTGATAAATTAAGAAAATATTCTAAAGAGCAATCTGAACTTCAAAAAACCGTAGAAGTCTACCGTAATTATAAGCAAGTTAAAGAAGAATTAAATGATATTGAAATCATGTTAAATGAAACGTCAGATGCGGATGAAATAGAAATGTTAAAAGAAGAAGCGACAACGCTTAAACCACAAATTCCGCAGTTTGAAGATGAACTGAAATTATTACTAATTCCGAAAGACCCTAATGATGACAAAGATGTTATTGTAGAGGTTAGAGCTGCAGCAGGTGGTGACGAAGCAGCAATTTTTGCTGGAGACCTGTTTAGAATGTATACAAAATATGCGGAAGCCAATCGCTTTAAAACTGAAATAGTCGAAGCAACTGAAAGTGACCACGGTGGATATAAAGAAATTAGTTTTTCTGTTTCGGGTGAAGGTGCATACAGTAAATTAAAATTTGAAAATGGTGCACATCGTGTGCAACGTGTTCCTGAAACTGAATCTGGTGGACGTATTCATACATCAACGGCAACTGTAGCAGTATTGCCTGAGGTTGAAGATGTTGAGATTGAAATTCGTAATGAAGACTTGAAGATAGATACGTACCGTTCAAGTGGTGCTGGGGGTCAGCACGTGAATACAACAGATTCAGCTGTTCGTATTACTCACTTGCCAACAGGTGTGATTGCTACATCATCAGAAAAATCTCAAATTCAAAACCGTGAAAAAGCGATGAAAGTGTTAAAAGCACGTTTGTATGATATGAAAGTTCAAGAAGAACAGCAAAAATATGCTGCACAACGTAAGTCGGCTGTAGGTACAGGTGACCGTTCGGAACGCATTAGAACGTATAATTATCCTCAAAGTCGTGTTACCGATCATCGAATTGGCTTAACGTTACAAAAGTTAGACCAAATTATGGAAGGTAAACTCGATGAAGTCATTGATGCTTTAACAATGCATGAACAAACTGAAAAATTAAAAGAGCTTAATAACGGTGAAATTTAATACATGGGTTCGAGATGCGCGCAACCAATTAGTGGCACATGAATATGAAGCTGCACAAGTAGATTGGCTCGTTATGGATATGATGGATTGGTCGCGTACAGATTATGTGATGCATCAACATGACGATATGACTGACCGAGTGCATCAGATATTAAAGCAAGGTTTGTTGCGACTTTTAAAAGGAGAACCGGTTCAATATATTGTTGAGAAAGCATCCTTTTTTAATCGAGATTTCAAAGTAACACAAGATGTGCTCATACCGCGACCTGAAACTGAAGAGGTTGTCATGAAGCTAATGGAAATGATGTCAAGTGGGCAAGTTGCAGACATCGGTACGGGTAGTGGTATCATTGCAATCACATTAAAAAAAGAAATGCCTCAGTTGAATGTTTGGGCTACGGATATTTCTGAAAATGCATTAGATATAGCGAAGTATAATGCAGAAAAAAATCAAGCTGACATTCAATTTGTTTTAGGTGATACATTGGTACCTTTAATTGAAAAAGGACTATTATTAGATGGATTAATCTCTAATCCACCTTATATATGTCGATCAGAACAAGATGTCATGAGTGAAAGTACACTGAACTTTGAACCCCATATCGCACTATTTGCAGAAGATAATGGTTTAGGTATATACCGCATGATTTTAAAACAACTCCCATGCGTAATGAAAGATGGCGCACCAATTGTATTTGAAATAGGGTACCAACAAGGACCAGCAATTAAAAAATTAGTAACATCGATGTACCCACATCTTAAAATCGATGTCATTGCTGATATAAACGGTCATGATCGTATAATCAGTTTTAGATGGCGTGTTTCAAAATAAATGTATAAAAAGTTATGTATTTGATAAGAGTGCATAACTTTTTATTATGGAGTAAAATAAAAGTAAGAAAGAGGTGTTTTTACGTGTTAGACACTAAAATATGGGACGTTCGAGAGTATACGTATAATCTTAATGCGTATCCACAATTCGATGAGATTATTCGTATGTATCGTGAAGGGCAACGGATAGTTTTACCGACAGAAACCGTTTATGGTCTTGGAGGTAATGCCTTAAATGAAGAAACGGTGAAGGGTATTTATGAAGCGAAAGGCCGTCCCTCAGACAACCCACTCATTATTCATATTTACGATACTGAACAATTAGATGATTTCGTGACATCGATATCCGAAACAACATTAAAATTAATGGAAGCATTTTGGCCTGGACCGATAACATTTATATTACCACTCAAAAAAGGATTTTTATGTGAACGTGTTACAGGTGGTTTGAATTCTGTAGCGGTGAGAATGCCTAGCCATCCCGTAGCAAGGTATATTTTAAAGAAAGCCAATATACCTATTGCTGCACCAAGTGCCAACATTAGTGGGAGACCTTCTCCGACAACGTTTGAACATGCGTATGAGGATTTAAATGGTAGAGTTGAAGGGATTATTCAGTCAACATCTAGCGATGCAGGTTTGGAAAGTACGGTGATTGATTGTACATCTTTTCCTTACCGCATCGCGCGTCCAGGTACGATTACACGCCAAATGTTAAACGAAATATTACCTAATTCTATCGATGATACAGTGATTGATATGACTGAGAAACCGATAGCACCTGGTATGAAATATAAGCACTATGCTCCAGATACGCCCCTTAAATTAATTGAGCATATAGGAAATGATATTCCTCTAGACGCCTATAATAAATGGGATGAAGTGGCATTTATTGTGCCAGAGAGCTTATCACAATATATTCCGAAAGACGCGAAAGTGATTATATTGAGTCAAGATGAGTTTGATATTAAGACAGCAAATCGAAATTTATATGCAGCGCTGCACAAATTAGATGAACTTAAAGAAGTCTCAAATGCATATATATATGGCTATCCCGTGAATGAAGAAACAGAAGCGTTGCGCAATAGAATGATGAAAGCTGTTAACCATCAAGTGGTAAAGGATGAATTTCTATGAGAATCATATTTGTGTGTACTGGTAACACTTGTAGAAGTCCGATGGCAGAAAGTATTGCCTCAAAGTTGTTACCGCAATATCACATCGAATCTCGTGGTTTAATGGCAGTAGAAGGGCAACCAGTAGCATCACATACACGTACAGTTTTACTTACTCAAAACTATCCAATGCCGTCAAATGCCCAGCAATTCCAACGTGAAGATTTGCAAGCGGATTTAATTTTAACGATGACACAAGAACATCAAAGACATATCGAACAATTATACGGCCCACAACAACATGTTTACACATTAAAAGCATATATCAATCAAACTGCGGATATTGCAGATCCCTTTGGAGGTCCGCTTGAAATGTATCAAATGCTTTTTGAGCAACTTGAAAGGGATATTTTTAAACTTAAAGAACAATTTGATTGAAAATCAGTTATATAATCAGTATAAGTTCATTCGAAAATACGTTATAATATATGGCATATAGCACGTTTCTATGTTCTTTGGATAATTCGTTTTGTGTTCATACATAAGTCCTAGGAGGTTTTGTTCATGAAAGGTTTGAAACAGTTATTAGAAGAACTCAAGTCTCAATCATTTTTTGTTGACGGAGAAATCTGTGTTATTGGTTGTTCAACTTCAGAGGTATTAGGTGACAAAATAGGTACTACAGGATCCATAGACATCGCTAAAGATATATATGAAGCACTCGTCGATATTTCAGAAGAAACGGGTGTTTCATTTGCATATCAAGGGTGTGAACACATTAACCGTGCACTTACGATAGAACGTAAAAACTTTGATCCGTATACTATGGAAGAAGTAAGCGTAGTGCCTGATGTGCATGCAGGGGGTTCACTTGCTACATATGCCTACCGTCACATGAATGAACCAATGGTTGTTGAATATATCACAGCAAACAAAGGGATTGATATTGGCCAAACTTTAATCGGCATGCATCTCAAACATGTTGCGGTACCTGTGCGTACTTCAATTAGTCAAATAGGTGAGGCGATTGTAACTGTGGCAACGACACGACCGAAGAAAATTGGTAGTGAACGTGCGAAATATCAACTTTAATAGGGAAAGAGGGAAAACGTTTATGTCATTTATTTTTAAACAAGACAAAGCCGTCGCTGATGCCATTAGGAAAGAATTTAACCGTCAAAACAACAACATCGAATTAATTGCGTCTGAAAACTTTGTTTCTGAAGCTGTCATGGAAGCACAAGGTTCAGTTATGACGAACAAATATGCAGAAGGTTATCCTAATCGTCGTTATTATGGCGGTTGTGAGTTCGTCGATGTGACTGAGCAACTTGCTATCGATAGAGCGAAACAATTATTTAATGCTGAACATGTCAATGTTCAACCACATTCTGGTTCACAAGCGAATATGGCGGTTTACCTTGTTGCTTTAGAACACGGTGATACTGTTTTAGGTATGAACTTAAGTCACGGTGGTCATTTGACGCACGGTTCACCTGTTAACTTTAGTGGTAAATTTTATAACTTTGTTGAATACCAAGTGACAAAAGAGGAAGAGCGTATCGATTACGAAGAAATTCGTCGCCTTGCTAAAGAAAATAAACCTAAATTAATCGTTGCTGGCGCATCAGCATATTCGCGTGAAATTGATTTTAAAAAGTTCAAAGAAATTGCAGATGAAGTCAATGCAAAATTAATGGTAGATATGGCGCATATTGCTGGGTTAGTTGCGGCAGGTTTACATCAAAATCCAGTAGAATTTGCTGATTTTGTGACAACGACTACGCACAAAACATTACGAGGTCCTCGTGGTGGTATGATTTTATGTAAAGCCCAATACAAAAAAGACATAGACAAAACTATTTTCCCTGGCATTCAAGGGGGGCCACTTGAGCATGTAATCGCAGCCAAAGCCGTTGCATTTGGTGAAGCATTGCAACCTGAATTTAAAACATACCAAGCCCAAGTGATAAAGAATGCGAAAACATTAGCATCTACGTTACAAGAAAATGGCTTCAGAATTGTTTCAGGTGGTACGGACAATCACCTTATTTCAGTCGATGTGAAAGGATCTGTAGGGATTACAGGTAAAGATGCTGAAGAAGCACTTGATAGTGTAGGTATTACATGTAATAAAAATACAATTCCTTTTGATCAAGAAAAGCCATTTGTAACGAGCGGTATCCGATTAGGAACGCCTGCTGCTACAACACGTGGTTTTGATGAGGCTGCATTTGAAGAAGTCGCTCACATTATTAGCGATGTGCTAAAAAATCACAAAGACAGTCAAGTATTAGAAAACGCTAAGAAACGCGTTAGTGCATTGACTGAAAAATTCCCATTATACAATAAATAAAAATATTGGAGGCAAAAAACCAATGGGTAAAGTACATGTATTTGATCATCCTTTAATTCAACACAAACTGAGTTTTATTCGCGATGTTAACACAGGCACAAAAGCATTTCGTGAACTTGTAGACGAAGTCGGAATGCTGATGGCGTATGAAGTTACACGTAATTTAGAATTACAAGAAGTTGAAATTGAAACACCAGTGACTAAAGCGAAAGCCAAACGTTTATCTGGTAAAAAATTAGCGTTTGTACCGATTCTTCGTGCTGGGTTAGGTATGACACAAGGGATTTTAAACCTTGTTCCTGCAGCTAGAATTGGACATGTAGGTTTATACCGAGATCCAGAAACATTAGAAGCGGTTGAGTATTTTGTGAAGTTACCACAAGATATCGAAGAACGTGAAATTATTGTTGTGGATCCGATGCTTGCCACTGGCGCATCAGCGATAGAAGCAATTAATTCGTTGAAAAAACGTGGTGCGAAACACATTCGTTTTATGTGTCTAATCGCAGCACCTGAGGGTGTACAAAAACTTCAAGAAGCGCATGAAGATGTTGATATTTTCATAGCTGCACTTGATGAAAAGTTAGATGAAAATGCTTATATCATTCCTGGTTTAGGGGATGCTGGTGATCGATTATTCGGTACAAAATAATGTTTTAATTAAGGAGCGCTTATTCAATGAAAAGGATTATGACGATTTTTGGAACGCGTCCAGAAGCAATAAAAATGGCACCGCTAGTACTACAACTTAAACAAGAGCCTCATTTAGAACCTATTGTAGTTGTAACGGCACAGCACCGTGAAATGTTAGATTCTGTTTTAGAAACATTTAATATTGAACCTGATTACGATTTAAATGTGATGAAACCTGGACAAACCTTGTCTGAAGTAACTTCACGCGTTTTAACGGGGCTTGAAGGCGTTATTAAAGAAGTGAAGCCTGATATGATTTTAGTACACGGTGATACGACAACGACGTTTGCAGGTAGTTTAGCTGCCTTTTATAACGAAATCAGTATAGGTCATGTCGAAGCGGGATTAAGAACTTGGCAAAAATATTCGCCATTTCCTGAAGAAATGAACCGACAAATGACAGGTATCATGGCAGATCTACATTTTGCTCCGACGCATCAAGCGGAGATGAATTTATTAAACGAAAATAAAGATCCGAAATCTGTAGTCGTTACAGGTAATACAGCGATTGATGCAATGCATACCACAATTAACGAACAGTATGAATCAGACATAATCCAACGTCATCAAGATAAACGCATTATATTATTAACATCTCATCGTCGAGAAAATATTGGAGAGCCGATGGAAAATATATTCAAAGCGGCAAGACGAATCGTTGAAGATATTGAAGATGCGGTTATCGTCTATCCTATGCATAAAAACCCTAAAGTGAGAGATATTGCATACAAGTATCTTAGCAATCATGATCGTATTGAACTGATTGAGCCGCTTGAGGTTGTTGATTTTCATAATTTTGCACATCAATCTCACTTGATTTTAACGGATTCTGGTGGTGTTCAAGAAGAAGCTCCTTCGTTAGGTAAGCCTGTATTAGTCTTAAGGGATACGACAGAACGTCCTGAAGGTGTTGAAGCTGGCACATTAAAATTAGCTGGGACTCATGAGGAAGATGTTTATCAATATACGAAAGCACTATTAACTGATGAAGCGCTCTATAAAAAAATGAGCATTGCTCAAAACCCTTATGGTGACGGTCGCGCATCTAAAAGAATTTGTGACCATATTCAATACTATTTTGGTTTATCGGATTCTAAGCCGGAACCATTCCAACCTGAAGCATAGAGGTAAAATCAAATGTGTCAATTTTGTGACAACTCGATTCATAGATGTCAGTCCTGTTAAATGCATAATTGACACGCTTTTGCCCCTATATTATTATGAAAGTTGTATGCATGGAACGGCTTTCATATATGTTCCTAAAAGTGGAAAAGAGGTTCATTATGGTACGTTTTTATAATTGTACACAGCCGTTTTTGACATATTACATTTGCCTCTGGGTAGGCCTCATTATGCTTTATTTTTGGGTACACCACGCTTTTGTTCTTGGATTAATGGTGGGCTTACTTGCTTCAACGTTTAATACAATCATCTTTGAATATTACTTGCATCGTGCGAAACAAACACGAGTAGGGTCCATTTCAACAGGTGGAAATTGGCGTTATTTCATAGCAATTCTCGCTTGTGCAACTTGGGTTGCGTTTCAAGAACAGATACATATCATCGGTGTGCTTGTAGGGCTAATGGTTTCATATGTTTTTATGATTTTTCGTCCTTTGATTAAGAAGGACACACGTAACTCTAATTGAAAAGAGGTGAAATTTTAGATGGGTCATAAAAGTCCAATAGTAACTTGGCATTTTCTAGGATTAGATATTAACTTTAACTTATCGACGGTAATGATGTTAATCATCACAGCAATTATCGTGTTTACGATTGCAGTCTTATGTACACGAAATCTTCAGAAAAGACCTAAAGGTGCACAAAACTTTATCGAATGGGTATTCGATTTTGTTCGAGGCATCATTGAAAGTAACATGGCATGGTCTAAGGGAGGACACTTTCACTTCTTAGCAGTTACATTAATTTTATTTATTTTTGTAGCGAATATGCTAGGTCTACCATTTCAATTGTTGGCAAACCACTATTTATGGTGGAAATCACCAACAGCAGACCCTCATGTTACTTTAACACTTGCTACGATGATGGTCATTCTTACACATTACTACGGTGTTAAAATGCGAGGTACAAAAGCTTACCTTCATAACTATGTCCAACCATATCCAGCATTAGTTATTATTAATGTATTTGAAGAATTTGCTTCTACATTAACATTAGGACTTCGTCTTTACGGTAACATTTTTGCAGGTGAGATTTTATTAGGATTACTTGCAGGAGTGACGTTTAGCGCATTTGGTTGGATTATCGGTATTCCAGGCTTAATTGTATGGCAAGGTTTTTCAATCTTCGTAGGTGCAATCCAGGCTTATATCTTTATCATGTTAACAATGGTATATATGTCACACAAAGTGGCAGATAACCATTAAAATAAAACTATAACTTAACAAATTAGGAGGATTTATATAATGAGTTTAATCGCAGCAGCAATCGCAATTGGTTTATCAGCACTTGGTGCAGGTATTGGTAACGGTTTAATCGTTTCAAGAACAGTAGAAGGTGTAGCACGTCAACCAGAGGCACGTACACAATTAATGTCAATCATGTTCATCGGTATCGGTTTAGTTGAGGCACTTCCAATCATTGGTGTAGTTATTACATTCATCGTATTATTTAGCTAATCTATTGAATGGATTTCATTTTCATAATCATTAAGGTTTCCTGAGCGGGGTTAAATCATATTATTATTCCCCGCCCTAAATTTTATGGTTTATAAATCTCATTTGTTATTTAAATGGTGGTAAACCTTATTCGATAAAGCAATATAGTGATACGTAAGTGCAAGGTGAGGCTTGCATATTATTGAATTACAAATTGTTTAACATTCATCTTTATACGATGGATAGAACACATTTACAATCGTGATGTGGTAGTTTTGTAATTTATGGATGAAATGATTGAAAGGAGTGTACAGCAAATTGACAACCAACATGTTAACCTTTGCAGCTAGTGCCGGTGGTGTAAATATTGGTGACATTCTTGTAACGATTTTTACGTTCGTCATCTTACTTTTCCTACTTAAAAAGTTTGCATGGGGCCCACTTAAAAAGGTTATGGACGATCGTGAGCATTCAATCAATCAAGATATTGATGATGCAGAACGTGCAAAAATGAATGCGCAACGTCTAGAAGAAGAAAATAGAAAAACGTTAAAAGAAACACAAGATCAAGTACATAAAATGCTTGAAGAAGCTAAAGTACAAGCGCAACGCCAACAAGAAGAAATTCTTCATGAAGCGAACCAACGTGCGAATGGTATGATCGAAACGGCTCAAAGTGAAATCAAGAGTGAAAAAGAACGTGCATTAGCTGAAATTAATAGTCAAGTCTCTGAACTTTCTGTGTTAATTGCTTCTAAAGTGTTACGTAAAGAAATTTCTGAGCAAGATCAAAAAGACCTTATTGACAAGTACATTAAAGAGGTAGGGGATAAATAATGGCGCAAGTTGCTCAAAAATATGCCCAAGCCCTTTTTGACGTTGCTATTAAGGCTGAAGTGCTTTCAGAGATTTATAAAGATTTCACTGAGATTAATACAAGTATTCAAAGTGAAGGTTCAAGATTACATTTCATTGATTTAGAACCTAAATTCACTTTAGATGAAAGACAAACATTAGTTTCAAATGTATTTAATGGCGTACATCCATACTTAATGAACACATTAAAGGTTATGGCAAGCCATCGTAACTTATCATTATTAGGTGATGTGTTTAAGGCATTTGAAAATCATTATAATGAATTTCATGGGTTAGATGATGCATATCTCGTTTCTGCACGCCCATTATCTGATGCAGAAGTAGAACATATAAAAGAAGCGTTAGTAAAACGTACAGGTTTAAAAGATCTAAAAGTGCATACTTCAGTAGACACATCACTCATCGGCGGTGTTAAAGTTAAAATCGGTACAAAAGTATACGATGGAAGTGTACAAAATGATCTCGAACAATTAGCTAGAAGATTCAGTAGCGCACATTAAATACGAAATGAAAGAGGAGTGACATAGATGGCCATAAAAGCTGAGGAAATTAGTGCATTACTTCGCTCTCAAATTGAGAATTATGAGTCTGAAATGTCTGTAACTGATGTAGGGACAGTTATCCAAATTGGTGACGGTATCGCATTGGTTCATGGACTTAACGATGTTATGGCTGGCGAATTATTAGAATTCCATAACGGCGTTCTTGGATTAGCACAAAACTTAGAAGAAACAAACGTAGGTGTTGTTATTTTAGGACCTTACGATGATATTACTGAAGGTGCTGAAGTTAAACGTACAGGGCGTATTATGGAAGTGCCTGTAGGTGAAGAATTAATCGGTCGTGTTGTTAACCCACTCGGCCAACCTATCGATGGACAAGGTCCATTAAATACGACTAAAACACGCCCTATCGAGAAAAAAGCGACAGGCGTTATGGCTCGTAAATCAGTTGATGAGCCATTACAAACTGGAATTAAAGCCATCGACGCATTAGTTCCAATCGGTCGTGGTCAACGTGAGTTAATTATCGGAGACCGTCAAACGGGTAAAACAACTGTAGCAATTGATACAATTCTAAACCAAAAAGATCAAGATATGATTTGCGTTTATGTCGCAATTGGTCAAAAAGAGTCTACAGTACGTGCTTCAGTTGAGAAGTTACGTCAAGCAGGCGCATTAGATTATACAATTGTTGTTTCAGCTTCTGCAGCTCAACCATCACCAATGTTATATATCGCGCCATACGCAGGTGTTTCTATGGCAGAAGAGTTTATGTTTAATGGCAAACACGTATTAGTAGTATATGATGATTTAACGAAACAAGCCGCTGCTTACCGTGAATTATCATTATTATTACGTCGTCCGCCAGGTCGTGAAGCTTACCCAGGTGATGTATTCTACCTACATAGCCGTTTATTAGAGCGTGCTGCTAAATTAAATGACGATTTAGGTGGCGGTTCTATTACTGCTTTACCATTCGTTGAAACACAAGCAGGTGACATTTCTGCATACGTACCAACAAACGTTATCTCAATTACTGATGGACAAATCTTCTTACAATCAGACTTGTTCTTCTCAGGTGTGCGTCCAGCGATTAATGCGGGTCTTTCAGTATCACGTGTTGGGGGCTCAGCACAAATCAAAGCAATGAAAAAAGTAGCAGGTACATTACGTCTAGACTTAGCATCTTATCGTGAGCTTGAGTCATTCGCACAATTTGGTTCTGATCTAGATGAAGCAACTGCTAAAAAACTTGAAAGAGGTAAGCGTACGGTTGAAGTATTAAAACAAGACCAAAACAAACCGCTTCCTGTTGAACACCAAGTTTTAATCATTTACGCATTAACTCGAGGTTACTTAGATGATATTCCAGTAGAAGACATTACACGTTTTGAAGCTGAAATTATCGAATGGACAAAAGGTAATGCGAATGACATTTTCACAGAAATTCGTGAAACAGGTGGCTTACCTGCAGATGAGAAATTTGAAAAAGCAATTAATGCTTTTAAACAAAGCTTTAAAAAATCCGAATAATGTCAAATATATGATGAGATAAGGTGGTGAGATAGTGGCTTCTTTAAAAGAAATAGATTCACGAATAAAATCAACTAAAAAGATGAAACAAATCACAAGTGCGATGAACATGGTTTCTAACTCTAAGCTTCGTAAGGCAGAACGTAACACGAAACAATTCCGACCGTACATGGAAAAAATGGAAGATGCAATCACAGCTATAGCTGGTTCAAATGCAACAACCAACCATCCTATGTTAAATCAGCGTGAAGTTAAGCGTGTAGGATATATGGTCATTACAAGTGATAGTGGATTAGCAGGTGCATATAGTGCTAATGTACTGAAGAAAATGATTCGTGATATCGAGAAACGTCATAACAGTAAAGACGAATATCGTTTAATTGTACTTGGTAAAATTGGTATTTCATTTTTAGAGAATCGCGGTTATACGGTTGAGAATGGACTCACTGATATTCCAGATCAACCTTCTTTCAAAGCAATTCAATCCATTGCGACACGTGCCGTTGATTTATACAGTGAAGAGGAAATTGATGAATTAAACGTCTATTATAGCCATTATGTCAGTGTGATTGAAAACACACCAAAAAGTAAAAAACTGTTGCCATTATCACCAGAAGATTCTTCTTTAGGACATGGTGCAATGTCATCTTACGAATTTGAGCCAGATAAAGAATCAATATTAAAAGTGCTGTTACCGCAATATATTGAAAGTTTAATTTATGGAACGATTTTAGATGCCAAAGCAAGTGAACATGCGTCTCGTATGAATGCGATGAAGAATGCTACAGACAACGCAACAGATTTAATTGACGATTTATCATTACAATACAACCGTGCGCGACAAGCAGCGATTACGCAACAAATCACTGAGATTGTTGGTGGCGCAGCAGCATTAGAATAAGTTTAATAATAAGGAGGAACTAACATGGGATTAGGCCGTGTAACTCAGGTCATGGGGCCAGTCATTGACGTGCGTTTTGACCATAATGAAATTCCAAACATTAACAACGCACTAGTTATTGATGTGACGAGAGATGGTAAGACAGAACAACTTACTTTAGAAGTAGCGTTACATTTAGGTGACGATGTTGTCCGTTCTATTGCGATGGACTCAACAGATGGAGTTCAACGTGGTGCTGAAGTTAAAGACACTGGTGCACCGATTAGTGTTCCAGTTGGTGATGCGACTTTAGGACGTGTATTCAACGTATTAGGAGATAAAATTGACCTTGATCCAGAAATCGATGCCTCTGTGCGTCGTGATCCAATTCACCGTCAAGCGCCTCAATTTGACGAATTATCAACTGAAGTTGAAATTTTAGAAACAGGTATTAAAGTAGTAGATTTACTTGCACCTTATATTAAAGGTGGTAAAATCGGATTATTCGGTGGTGCCGGTGTAGGTAAAACAGTATTAATTCAAGAATTAATCAATAACATCGCGCAAGAACACGGTGGTATTTCTGTATTTGCCGGTGTAGGTGAACGTACACGTGAAGGTAACGATTTATATTATGAAATGAAAGATAGTGGCGTAATTGCGAAAACAGCGATGGTATTCGGTCAAATGAATGAACCACCTGGTGCACGTATGCGTGTTGCACTTTCTGGATTGACAATGGCTGAATATTTCCGTGATGAGCAAGGTCAAGACGTATTACTTTTCATTGACAACATTTTCCGTTTTACACAAGCAGGTTCTGAGGTATCAGCACTTCTTGGACGTATGCCATCTGCCGTTGGTTACCAACCAACATTAGCTACAGAAATGGGTCAATTACAAGAACGTATCACGTCAACGAATAAAGGTTCAGTTACATCAATTCAAGCGGTATTCGTACCAGCCGATGACTATACTGACCCAGCTCCAGCAACAGCGTTTGCGCACTTAGATGCAACAACGAACTTAGAGCGTAAATTAAGTGAAATGGGTATCTATCCAGCGGTTGACCCATTAGCTTCTACATCACGCGCATTAGAGCCAACAATTGTCGGTCAAGAGCACTATGAAGTAGCACGTCAAGTTCAATCTACATTACAAAAATACCGTGAATTACAAGATATTATCGCAATTCTAGGTATGGATGAACTTTCTGATGAAGATAAGAAAACGGTTGAACGCGCGCGTCGAATTCAATTCTTCTTATCTCAAAACTTCCACGTAGCGGAACAATTTACAGGTCAAAAAGGATCTTATGTACCAGTTAAAAATACGGTTCAAGACTTTAAAGCAATTTTAGATGGTAAATATGACCACATTCCTGAAGATGCATTCCGTCTTGTTGGTGGTATTGATGATGTGCTTGCAAAAGCAAAAGACATGGGTGTTGAAGTTTAATACGATTAGGAGGCTTGGATAATGAATACATTAACCTTAGATATCGTCACTCCTAATGGTTCTGTTTATAAACAAGACAATGTGGAAATTGTTGTCTTACAAACAACAGCAGGCGAAATGGGTGTGATGCATGGTCACATTCCGACGGTTGCGCCATTACGCATTGGACATATTAAAGTTAAGTGCAATGGTCAATCCGACTATATAGCTGTAACTGAAGGTTTTGCAGAAATACGTCAAGAAAAAGTTAATATCCTTGTACAATCAGCTGAATCAGCTGAAGATATAGACTTAGAGCGTGCGAAATCAGCAAAACAACGTGCAACGTTTTATCTTGATGGAGATAAAGAAGATACAGACCTAAAACGTGCAGAACGTGCGTTAAAACGTGCAGAAAATCGTATCGAAGTTGCTAAATTTAAATAATTTATTATAAAACCCACTGGTATGTACTAGTGGGTTTTAACATATTTACATACTGTTCATCTATAAACAAATATCATGCTATTTTGATTAATTGTATATACAAATCTTTGGAAAAGTCGTATGATATTATCTATGCGAGTCTTAAATAAGAGGGAAGTTGAAACCATATATTGGAAGGATTACATTGGGAATTCATACGTAAATCATGTAAAATTGAATAAGATTAACTTTAAAGGGGTAGCATCTTAAAATGGAATATTTAGGACAATTTGCAATTGTACATCTCATACTACATGTCATCTGTATATGTATTGCGTATTGGAGCATCAATGCGCTACGGTTAGACCAATTGTTTAAAAAAGGTTACCCAAAACAAGTTCAAGTTGCCCTCATATTTATCGCAATTTTACTAGGGACGAGTATGAGTAACTTTATAATTGATTTATTACAATTTTCAACTCAAATTCAATATTTAATCAAATAAATGAATGAGATAAGTTTAAGCGTATTGCAAGAAGTTTATAATTAATTATGTAAGTGTGTAAATAGTGGAGGATGTAAATAACATGGATAAAATTATTGTAAAAGGCGGCAATACCCTAAAAGGGGAAGTTCAAGTTGAAGGAGCTAAAAATGCAGTTTTACCTATCATTACAGCATCGTTATTAGCAAGTAAAGGTAAAAGTGAGCTTATCAATGTGCCTGCTTTAAGTGATGTTGAAACGATTAACAATGTCATAAATGTGCTCAATGCGAAAGTAAAATATAATGAAAAGAAACAATCAGTTACAGTCGATGCTTCGAAAGAATTAAAAGAAGAAGCACCATATGAATATGTAAGCAAAATGCGAGCAAGCATTTTAGTGATGGGACCATTATTAGCACGCCTTGGTAAAGCTAAAGTAGCATTGCCTGGTGGTTGTGCTATTGGTTCTAGACCGATTGAACAACACCTCAAAGGTTTTGAAGCATTAGGTGCTGAAATTCATCAAGAGGCTGGTTATATTTATGCTGAATGTCCACATGGATTAATCGGAAGTGATATTCACCTAGATTTTCCAAGTGTTGGAGCAACGCAAAACATTGTGATGGCTGCATCATTAGCTCAAGGGCGTACGGTTATTGAGAATGTCGCTAGAGAGCCTGAAATTGTAGATTTAGCCAACTACATAAATGAAATGGGTGGCGATGTTAAAGGTGCTGGTACGGACACCATTATTATTAATGGTGTAGATGCACTAACCGGGGTTCAACATGCTATTATTCCTGACCGAATTGAAGCAGGTACGTTTATGATAGCTGCGGCAATTACGCGTGGAGACATATTTGTTAAGGGTGCTATACAAGAGCATATGACAAGCTTAGTTTATAAGCTAGAAGAAATGGGTGTCAATCTTGAATATCAAGAGGATGGTATTCGTGTGACAGCGCCTGAACAGCTTAATCCAGTAGACATTAAAACATTACCACATCCAGGATTTCCAACTGATATGCAATCACAAATGATGGCTTTATTATTGACTGCTGAAGGGCATAAAGTGATTACAGAAACAGTATTCGAAAACCGTTTTATGCACGTGGGTGAATTTAAACGTATGAACGCTCAAATTTCAGTAGAAGGTCGCAGTGCAAAAATTGAAGGGAAAAGTGAACTTCAAGGGGCACAAGTAAAAGCAACAGATTTAAGAGCTGCTGCTGCGTTAATATTAGCTGGATTAGTTGCGGAAGGTGAAACAACTGTAACAGAACTCAAACATTTAGATCGTGGCTATGTTAATTTCCATGGTAAATTAAAAGCTTTGGGCGCAGATATTCAACGTATCAATGCGAAAAAATAACTTGTCATCAGTTTGGATCAATATCCAAAAATCTGTAAGTATTCAGCTTACCTTATTTATTTTAATTGCAGTTGTTTTATTTTTTATTGGATTAATGATAGGATTTTTAATAAATCAAGATAATATATTGAATGCGCTTAATCCTCATTTTTGGGAAAATTTTCGAGCGTTAATTGGAGGCAATTCATAATGGAAACTATTTTCGACTACAATGAAATCAAACAAATTATTCCACATCGTCAGCCATTTTTGCTTATTGATAAAGTGGTTGAGTATGAGCCAGGTCAACGTTGTGTAGGAATTAAGCAGGTTTCCGGTAATGAACCTTTTTTCCAAGGTCATTTTCCGAATTATGCTGTGATGCCAGGCGTATTGATTACAGAGGCACTTGCACAAACTGGTGCTGTAGCTATGTTAAATAGTGAAGAGAATAAAGGTAAATTAGCTTTATTTGCAGGTATCGATAAATGTCGCTTTAAAAAACAAGTGGTGCCAGGAGATACTCTAAAATTAGAAGTAGAAATTACGAAAATTAAAGGGCCAATCGGTAAAGGGACAGCTAAGGCTACCGTAAATGGGCAAGTGGCTTGTCAATGTGAATTAACGTTTGCATTACAAGACCCTCAATAATTTGTAAAGCGGAGACTGTGTGGACTACAGTTCCGCTTTTTTATAGTTTTTTCTAAAATTAAGATAATAATGATGTTAAATCGTAAAAGTCATTAATATTAAAAATTTAATAAGAGTAAAAAACAACAAGTCTAGAATATCATGTACATCAAATGAGCATTAATTAAAAGCCACACATGAAATTCAATCATGTGTGGCTATATAGGATATTGCAAATGGATAATGTCTTCTTTAATCTTCTTGGCGTTCATCTTTAAGTCTTGGTTTGGATTGCATCATTCGGTTAAACGTTTTAATGAGCGCTTCACCTTCAAGGCCTTCACCAACGAGTTGTTCTAATAAATTTTCAGCATAAACTTGACGTAATGTGTAAATATGACATTCAAATACAATTGAAATGGTATCTTTAAGTGGGGTAATATGTTTAATCGTTGCATCGAATAAGGCTGGATCATTTGATGGTCTCGTAATGACAACTCTAATATCTAATAATGTTTCTGATGCCATATAAGCTTCCATTTCTTCAAGGTGAATATCAGAGATAACCACTTCTAATAACCATCCCGTACCACTGTTTTCTTTATTTATTATCACGCCGTCTTTTAATTCGTATTCTGTCACTGTGCCATTTTCCGTAACAATTTGAAAGCGTACTGCTTTAAATGTCTTCATTGATGCAACCCCCTCAAAACTTTTTTCAACTTTACGAAATATGTTCATTTATAGTTTATTATAACTTAATTCTTTATGGAAATTCCAAAATCTTTATAAAAATTGAGGGTGTAACAGGTATAAATTTAATATTATTAGGCTTGCCTTAGATTCGGTGCAACGCGTATGCTATATACATCAAGAGAGGAGGTGACAACGATCAACCAGTTTCAAGCAATCGGTATCATTATAAAATCTCCTAATTATTATGATACGCATGATACTCCATTTGTTACTTTTACAATTAAAATTGAACGTGACTACAAAAGTAAGCAAGATAAGCCAATTTATGATTTTCTAAATTGTAAAGCTTTTGGTGCTATCGCTCAATCGATTCATGATTTTTACCAACATGACGATCTCATCGCTCTCAACGGACATATCCAATCAAGGAGATACGAAAAAGAAGGCGAATGGCGGTACACTACAGAATTGGTGATTGCACACATTCAGAACCTTTCATCTCATCCGTTATTAAAACCATCCCTAAATTCAAATTTGTCCAATGATTAATATTCAATTTGTCTGAAATCCAATCACACACTCCATATTTATTTTATCTAACTTATAATAACTCCAATTAAATTTAGTTTTTATCTTCCACCCAATGTATCCAATAAGATATTTTCTCAACACAGCTACATCCTTACAATCACTGTTATATCAAGTTGACGTATATGAATTATTCGTATATAAGTCACAGATGATAACCCCTCGTTTATGTTATTTCATATATTTACTTTTTCAAAACAACGTATATTTATTACTCAATATTTTAAATGTGTTGCCACTGTGAACTAACCCTATCAAGTCTCCAATATTTATGATTATAAGTATTGGAGGCTTTTAAGATACAAATACGATGTTAATCTTGATCTTATTTCTATATCATTACATCTTAAGTAGCTGTTTGCCATTTAAGTGATTAAACGGATTTATTTAATGAGAATTTTATTTTTTGTAATCATTTATGAGTTGAATCGTTACATGCAACAACCTAATTGTAATGGTTTTGTAATATAAATGGGCGTTAATTTAATATTTTTGTCATGTGATTGAAAAAGACTGGTGCTATATTATTTGTGAACATAACAAATTTTTATACCAATTACTGGAGGATTACTAAATGAAAAAATTACTTTTAGCAACATCAACAGTAGGTTTATTAGCGGCAGCACAATTTGCTACTAATGCTGAAGCAGCAAATCAAGATCAATTACAAATTCAAGAAGGTGTCCATGTGATTCAATGGGGTGACACTTTAAATAAAATTGCAAAAAAATATGATGTTACTGTAGAACAATTAAAAACATGGAATAACTTAGAGTCTGATTTAATTATTGCAGGAGAGAAATTATACGTGACTGAAGCTGCGGCTGCAGCACATGGTAACCATGCGACACAAGATTTTATTTTACCAACTGCATATCATACGACTACATATAACACGTCATCATACAATGCAGCTGCTTACTATACAGCTCCTACTCAATACACATCAACACAATCTTATGAAACGTACGCTGCACCTGTAGCACAATATTCAGCGTCTTCATATTCAAATGTTCAAACACAAACAACTTCTAGCTATCAAGCACCAAGAACTACAGCCGGTTCAGGATCTGTATATCAACAATTTATTAATGCTGGTGGTACAGCAGCGATGTGGAATTCTATCGTTATGCCAGAATCAGGTGGTAACCCTAACATTGTAAGCCCTTATGGTTACAGAGGATTAGGTCAAACGAAAGAAGCTTGGGGTACAGGTAGTGTAGCTACTCAAACGCAAGGTATGATTAATTATGCAAATTCACGCTATGGTTCTGTAGACCGTGCAATTCAATTCCGTTTAGCTAACGGATGGTGGTAAACAACATCAAACGCATCGACATATGTCGGTGCTTTTTTTATTGCTATTTGTAAAGTGTTTTGTTACGTTGTTATTAAATAATACAAAGACTACTAGGGGAGCCATATGGCTGAGATGAATTACATTCGGACCCTTTGAACCTGATATAGTTAACACTAACGTAGGGAAGTAGCGTAGGCATTAAATCCTTTTAATAATGACTAGGCTACTATTTTTAGTAGTCTTTTTTTATTGAGAAAGGAGATTATTATGTCATTTTCTGAAAATCTTAAGCAAGAGGCACAACCTATCATTGATGCGATTTACCATGATGGCTTTATTCAAGGTATGTTAAAGGGGGATATCTCTAAAAATGCAATTCAACATTATCTAAAGGCAGACGCACGCTATTTATTTGAGTTTGCTAAAATTTATGCTTTGTTAATACCTAAGGTAGATTCAAAAGAAGAGATTCAATTTCTTACAGAACAAATTATTTTTGCATCGTCAGGTGAAGTTGACGCACATCGTATTCTCGCAGATTATGTAAATTTATCATATAATGAAATTATTCAAGAAGGCGAATGGTATCCAACAGCAGATCATTATATTAAACATATGTATTTTAATGCATATCATTTTGATGATGTCGCATATACAATTGCTGCAATGGCACCATGCCCATATGTTTACCAACAAATTGGTCAACGCGCGATGCGTGAACATCATTTTTCCTCTAACCATCCACTTAAAGCGTGGTTTGAATTTTATGCAAAAGGTATGGATGATTTAATGAATCATATTGATCATTGGTTAAATCATTGTGCAGAGAATACATCAAATAACGCACAACAACAATTAAAGAGAAATTTTTTAGAAAGTACTGTCCATGAACGTAATTTCTTTAATATGGCATATACACAAGAACATTGGGCATTTGGAGGAGAGACATATGAATAAGCTGAATATTGCGTTAACCATCGCTGGCACGGATCCATCAGGGGGCGCAGGCGTCATGGCTGATTTAAAATCATTTCATGCATGTGGGGTTTATGGCATGGCAGCAATCACGAGTATTGTTGCTCAAAATTCCTTAGGTGTACAACATATACACAACTTAGATACGTCGTGGCTTGAAGAACAACTCGAGAGTATTTTTATGGACGCGCCACCACATGCGATGAAAACAGGTATGATTCCAACACCTGAAATGATGGCGTTAATAGCATCGTATGTTAAAAAAAGTACGATACCATACGTCATAGATCCTGTGATGGTGGCAAAAAGTGGCGATGCCTTAATGTCTGAACAGGTCCGTCGAGATTTAAAATCAACACTTTTACCATTAGCAGATGTTGCCACACCCAACATACCCGAAGCCGAAGAAATAACGCAAATGACGTTAGATACGGAAACGGCTTTGTTTAAAGCTGGCCAGTTTTTTATTAAAGATATTGGTGCTAAAGGTGTCGTTTTAAAAGGGGGGCATTTAAAGGGTAATGCTACAGATTATCTCGTGACTAAAGATGGGGTAACACAATTTACAAGTGAACGTTTCCCTACACGACACACGCATGGAACTGGGTGTACATTTTCAGCTGTGATAACGGCAGAATTAGCTAAAGGTAAATCCATAATTGATGCAGTAGCTAAAGCGAAAAATTTTATTTCTAAAGCCATTCAATATACACCAGAAATAGGTAAAGGAAGAGGCCCTGTAAATCATTTTGCTTATCAACGGGAGAAAGGTTGGGATTAAATTGAGTTATTTATCTAAATTGAGAGAGACAAACCCACTCATCGTCTGTTATACGAATGATGTTGTTAAAAATTTTACGGCTAACGGCTTACTATCTATAGGTGCAAGTCCTGCAATGAGTGAGGCACCTGAAGAAGCAAAAGATTTTTTTAAAGTCACAGAAGGATTATTAATCAACATTGGAACGCTGACACGTCAAACTGGGACTGATATGTTAGAAATAGCAAAACAAGCGAATGATTTAGGGGTTCCTATAGTGTTTGATCCTGTTGCTGTGGGTGCCTCACAATTTCGTAAAGACTACTGCCAACAATTTTTAAATCAAGTTGATGTCGATGTGATTAAAGGTAATGCCTCAGAAATACTTACATTAGTTGATGCGGAAACGACGATGAAGGGGACGGATAGCGCTGCAAATATAGATCATGTTCAGATTGCTTTAAAAGCGTATGAAAAATACAATGCAGCCATTATCGTTACTGGAAAAAATGATGTCATTGTGCAAGACCATCAAATCATTGAACTCACTAACGGTTCACCTTTATTAACTAAAATCACTGGCGCAGGGTGTTTATTAGGTGCCGTAGTTGCATCATTTTTATTACGACAAAAACATCCTAATATTGAAGCTTTAATTGAAGCAGTCTCAATATATAACATAGCGGCTGAACATGCAGAGCTAAGTTTAGGGGCAGATTTACCAGGAACATTCTTAGTGTCATTTATTAATGCTTTAAATCAAGTAGATGATGCATCCTATCACCAGGAAATTAAAAAGAGAGAAGTGAAAGAAACATGAAGTTTGAAAGGGAACAATTACGTGTTTATTTTATAGCTGGTACGCAAGATGTAAAAAAAGGGACTTTACAAGAGATACTAAAGGTAGCGCTTGAAGCGGGGATTACAATGTTTCAATTTCGAGAAAAAGGACCTTCATCTTTAAAAGGGGAGGATAAGGAACAAGAAGCAATTGCTTTAATGAAACTTTGTAATGCGTATCATGTACCGTTTATAGTTAACGATGATGTAGAACTAGCTTTAAAAATTGGTGCTGATGGTATTCATGTAGGCCAAGATGATGCCAAAATTGAATCCTTTATTAGTAGAAGTCATAATAAAATTATTGGATTAAGTATCAGTAATTTTCAAGAGTATGATCAATCTGATTTAACGCACGTTGATTATATAGGTGTCGGCCCCGTATATCAAACGTCAACCAAGAGAGATGCCAAACAACCTGGAGGCGTAGAAATGATTCGTCGTATGCGTAATTATGATGAATCGATACCAATCGTCGCCATTGGTGGCATAACCGAAGAAAACGTTGCATCATTGAAAAAGAATGGTGCAGATGGCATTGCTACGATTTCGTCCATCACACATAGCGCAAATATTGAAAATACTGTGTCACGATATTTACAGTATTTCAACTAAAATCATTTTTATTTTTGTTTATGTTTCCACACAACTCAGATGTGTGATAAAATATCATTTATGTGAATATATCTTTAGAGGTGGAAAAATGAAGAACAAAGCGCTATTGGCGACACTATTAGGGGTCGTTCTGTTATTAGCTGGATGTGATTATAGCAAGCCTGAAAATCGTACTGGCTTCTTTTACAACACGTTTGTTTCCCCAATGGATCAACTTATCCATTGGCTAGGTGATCATTTAAATAATAACTATGGTTTAGCCATCGTTATTATCGTTCTTGTAGTACGTATCGTATTACTCCCATTCATGTTATCAAACTATAAAAACATGCACATGATGCGTGAAAAAATGAAAATAGCAAAACCAGAGATGACTGCTGCGCAAGAAAAAATGAAACGTGCACGCACAGCAGAAGATAGAATTGCTGCTCAACAAGAAGTATCGAAAGTATATAAAAAATATGACATGAACCCAGTTGCAAGTATGTTAGGATGTCTTCCACTTATTTTGCAAATGCCGATTGTCATGGCTTTATTCTTTGTTTTAAAATATCCTTCAGGTGGCGGTATTACTAAATTCTCTGACTTCTTATGGTTCCAATTGGATAAACCTGATATTTGGATTACGATTATTGCCGGTGTGTTATACTTCATTCAAGCCTATGTTTCAAGTATGCATATGCCACCAGAGCAACGTCAAATGGCAATCATGATGATGATTATCTCACCAATAATGATTGTTTGGATCTCATTTAGTTCTGCAGCAGCATTGGGCTTATATTGGTCTGTTTCTGCGGCATTCCTAGTGGTACAAACATACGTTGCAAACAAGATTTACGGTAAAAAAGCGCTAGAAGAAGTTGCACCGATGATTCGCAAATTCGAAGAAGAAAAAAAAGCGAATAAGAAAACAGGTAAAAATACGCAAGTCGTATCTAAAAAGAAGAAAAAATAATTACAAAAAATAACCATCTTACCTTTTACGGTGAGATGGTTATTTTTTTAGACCCATTCATCAAAGAATTGTTTTAAAAACAATTCTAAAAATTTATGTCGTTCAAGTGCTATTTCTTTACCTTTAGGCGTATTCATTAAATCTTTAAGTTTCAATAATTTTTCATAGAAATGTTTGATTGCAGAAGGTTGAATGGTAGTTAAATCAATGCGTGATAAATCTGAATGCGGGATTTCATCGGTCCACATCGGTTCATTGAAATGCCCAGCAAATTGAAACGTACGGGCTATCCCAATAGCACCAATGGCATCTAGACGATCGGCATCTTGAACAATCTGAGCTTCTAACGTTTTTAAGGAATGACCTTCTCTGGATTTGCGAAAACTCATGTGATTGATAATATACATAATATGTTGTTGTTCTTCAGGTGAAACACCTATTTGTTTTAAAAATGACGAAAGTGTCGAACACGCTTCAGAATGTGGTAATTTATCATCAACTGTGTCATGAAGTAGTGCTGCCATTTCAATAACAAAATGATTGATATTGTCATAATCATGAGCTATACATTTTGCAAGTGAAACGACACGTCGTACATGCGCAATATCATGACCAGTCGTATCTTGACCGTGTATGTGAACCATATAATGATAGGCTTGTTCACATTGCTTTGCCGTCATAGGTAATCCTCCTTATAAAATTGGTGAAAGTAATTGACTGATTGACTCTTTAAATTTTATAACAAGACTACGTTGTGCATACCGCTCTGGGGTAAGTACAGAACATTTTTTTAAATCTTGCTCAAAACTCTCCCGTAATTGTGTTGCGACACTTTCGTTATATACAAATGCATTCACTTCAAAATTTAAGACGAAACTGCGATTATCCATATTGGTCGTACCCACACTTGTGATTTCATCATCGATGGTTAATGTTTTTGCATGTAAGAAACCATCTTCATACAGATAAACTTTCGCACCGACCTCTAATAATGAAGCAGCATTCTTATAAGTCGCCCAATATACAAACGGATGATCGGGTTTGTTCGGTATCATTAAATGTACGTTCACGCCACCTAAAGCGGCGATTTGTAACGCATCTATAAACGATTGGTCAGGGACGAAATAGGGTGTTTGAATGTATATATCTTTTTTTGCCATATTTATCATTTTTAAGTATCCATATTTAATCTGCTCCCAAAATTCATCCGGTCCACTAGATGCAATTTGAACACCTATGTTGTCATTATTTTGGAGGTGTACTTTTGGAAAGTATTTTTCATGATGTTCAATATCATGACGCGATGATTGAGAATTCCAATCTAAAATAAAACGCAATTGTAAGGCGTGTACAGCTTCACCTTCAATTCTTAAATGGGTATCTCTCCAATTACCAAATTTTTTTGATAAACCCAAATACTCATTCCCAACATTAAATCCACCAACATAACCTATTTTGCCATCTATAACAACGATTTTTCGATGATTTCGATTGTTCATACGAAAATTAATAACTGGTAATTTAGAAGGGAAGAAAGCTTCAACTAGACCACCTTTTTTCTTAAATGACTTCAAATCTCTTAAAGATAAGCCTTTCGAGCCAATATCATCATATAGCATTTTGACTTCTAAACCTTCTTCCAACTTCTCTTCAAGTAAATCAATAATGCTCTTACCTAAAGCATCTTTACGAAAGATGTAATATTGTATATGTATATACGATTTTGCATTGCGTATATCTTCTTTAAGTTGGTTGAATTTTTGTTCTCCATCGAGCAGCACATCAATTTTATTTTGATTCGTGTAAAAGGCAGCATTGTTATAAAGCAATCCACGTATCATTGATTTGTATTTTTTTACATGTGGGTTTTCAGGATCAAAATGATCATTTTTTAAAGCTTTGAGTTGTTGATTGACAAGCTGAGTTAATCCTTTTTGGTCTTTTTCTGACACTTTAAAAATGGATTTACGCTGAATTTGACGTCCAAATAGTAAATAGAGTATGAACCCTAAAATAGGAAATAAAGATAAGACTAAAATCCAAGCCCATATTGAGCCTGCGCTTCGACGTTCCATAAAAATAATTGTGAAAACAAAAGAAATATTTAATAGGAATAAAGCGATAAATATATAGGTAAATACCATACTGCCATCTATGACGTATGCATTGTTTAAATCCTCCATTTTTAACCCTCCTTTGGATGTATGATTTTAAATAATTATATCATTTATTCATGAAATCACGGAAAATTTACGCATTTGACATATACTGCACAGGGGTATATAATGGTTCTGAAAGTAAGCATGGAGGTGCTGCCTATGAATGAACACGCACATCATTCTGATGAGATTAAAAAGAACTTAACTTCACGATTGAATCGTATTGAAGGACAAGTTCGTGCAATTAATCGCATGATTGATGAAGATGTTTATTGTGATGATGTCTTGACTCAAATTAGAGCGACACGTTCAGCTTTGAATAGCGTTGCGACGAGGTTGCTTGACTATCACATGAAAGGCTGTATTACAAAGAAAATTGAGGATGGCCATGAAGCAGAAGCAATGGAAGAGTTGCTTGTCACATTTCAAAAATTAATGAAAGACTAGTTGGAGGATACTATGCAAGTCGATCGTGTGTATGTAGAAGATTTAAGAAATGAGCAATATCAAACACATCTTGTACAACGTTTGAATGAAATGATTGGGGTTAAAGAAGTAAGTATCGATAGTGATTTAAAGTGCATCACACTTCGATATGAAACGCCTATTAATTTGAATACGTTAGAAAAAGAGATTTATGACTCAGGTTTTAAAGTATTACGAACGAAAAAAGGAGAGAGAGAACATGGGTAAACACACTATTAATGTTGAAGGTATGACATGTAATCATTGTAAGGCGGCTGTTGAGGATGCAGTTAAAGGTAACAAAGAAGTATTGTCTGTCATTGCATCACCAGACGAGAATCAAGTGGAAGTGGAACTTACTGATGATGGTGCGCTTCATGATGTGAAACAACGTATTTATGATGCAGGTTATGAAGTGAAATAAAATTTATGTTGAATGTACTGAAATGAATTCAGTTCCTATTTAGAAGGGGGGTAGGCAAATGATTGGTCTGCCCTCTATCATTTTAAGGATTCATATACCCTATATAGGTATAGGAGGTTGTCATAATGAAAGAAGAAACATATCAAATTTCAGGGATGCATTGTGCTGCGTGTGCGACACGCATAGAACGTGTACTGAATCGAGAAGCGGCTATTGAAGAAGCAACAGTTAACCTTGTTATGGAGAAAGCGACAGTTAAATATAACCCTAAACAAATTGATAGAGCAGCAATCTTTGAAAAAATTTCAAATATAGGATTTGAAGCACATGAAATTGAAAAAGATAATCACATTTCAAAACGGGAACATCAAGAATTAAAAAAACAACGAAATAAATTTCTGTTGTCAGCGTTGTTAGCTTTACCTCTGTTATACACAATGTTTGCACATTTTACATTCCTAGACTTTATACCTGTGCCAGAATTGTTGATGCATCCTTTATTTCAACTTGCATTGGCTACGCCCATTCAATTTATATTAGGTGGTCAATTTTATTTCGGTGCATGGCGAGCTTTAAAAAATAAAAGCGCAAATATGGATGTTTTGGTGGCAATGGGTACATCAGCAGCTTATTTTTATAGTTTTTACATGATGATTTTACACCAAGGTCATCCAGGGCATGTACCGCTTTACTTTGAGACGAGTGCGGTCCTCATTACACTCATTCTCCTTGGAAAATATTTTGAAAAGAGAGCCAAAGGACATGCAAGTGATGCCATAAAAAAACTAGCTGCATTGCAAGTGAAAGATGCATTGGTTGAAAAACATGGGGAAGTTGTCAATTTATCTATTGACCAAATACAAGTCGGAGATATTATTCATATTAAAAGTGGTACCTATATACCGCTAGATGCAGAAATCATTGAAGGCTCCACGTCAATTAATGAATCTATGATTACTGGTGAAAGCATACCTGTAGATAAAACGATAGGTGATTCTATTATTGGAAGTACATTAAATCAGGCCAACTTTATCAAAGCGAGAGTGACACATGTTGGAGATGATTTAGTACTCAATCAAATTATTAAAGTTGTTGAAGAGGCACAAACGAAAAAACCTCAAATCCAACGTTTAGCAGATAAAATATCTAACATTTTTGTTCCAACAGTAGTGGGCATCGCGCTATTTGCGTTTCTGTTATGGTTTTTCATTTTAACTTCATTTGATTTTACGCGATCACTTGAAATTTTTATCGCGGTGATTGTCATTGCTTGTCCTTGTGCATTAGGTTTAGCGACACCTACATCCATTATGGTTGGATCTGGGCGTGCTGCTGAATCAGGTATTTTATTTAAATCAGCAGAAAGTTTAGAACAAACACGTCAAATTGATACAATTGTTTTCGATAAAACCGGAACCCTTACAAAGGGCGCTCCTGAAGTTGTAGACACTATTGAATTTGAACGTGTGCCACATATCGATGATTATATTAAAAGTTTAGAATCTCAATCTGAACATCCTCTGTCTCATGCACTTGTTTCGCACTTTAAAGATGCCAAAAATGTAGCAATAAAAAATTATGAAACGCATATTGGAAATGGTATTTCTGGAATGATAGATGGCAGTTCAATTCGTATAGGATCACTATCTTTTATTGCATCAGAAATAACATTGACAGAGGACATGAAGCAACAACAACATCAGTTAGAAAGTAAAGGTGCAACGGTCATAGGTGTACAAATTAAACAAAAATTGGCAATGATGATTGCTTTAAGAGATGAACCTAAACCAAAAGTAAAAGAGACGATACGCCAATTACGTCAACATTATGAAGTGGTTATGCTAAGCGGCGATAGTCAAATGACAGTTGAGGCCATTGCAAGAGAATTAGGTATTCAACGTACTTTTGCAAATGTAAAACCTAACGAAAAAGCAAAAATCATCGAAACATTGCAAGAAGACAATCATAAAGTGATGATGGTTGGAGATGGAATTAATGATGCCCCATCATTAATTCAAAGTGATATTGGTATTGCGATGGGATCAGGAACAGACATCGCGATTGAATCATCAGATGTTGCGTTAGTATACAACCACATTTCACAAATACCTGAAGTATTAAAATTAAGTGAATTAACTATTAAGAATATTAAACAAAATTTATTTTTTGCTTTTTGTTATAATATCATTGGCATTCCTATTGCAGCCGCAGGATTTCTAGCGCCTTGGGTTGCAGGAACTGCGATGGCTTTTAGTTCTGTCTCAGTCGTATTAAACGCATTACGTCTAAAACGTATTCAAAAATAAATTAAAAAATTTCAATTTATTGTAGTCATATGTAATAAAGTAGGGTATGATGTAAGAGAAGTTAGACATATGCGGGGTGATAATATGGCAAAACAGAATGAAAGAATTCAAAATGTGGTCCATATGTTATCATCAATTGGGGTTAAAGTTAAAAAAACAAAATCACGATTGGATATTATGCGATCACTTCCCAATGCAAAACCTGCAACTGAGAAACTAAAGTAGTCAAAGCACGACATTAAATCATTGTGATTATCTTGGTGTAGATCACGGATATAGCGAGGATCATATCACAATTTTGTTTAAAAGCGTTAAAAAAACAGACTAGGATGTACTATCCTAGTCTGTTTTTATGTTCTGATTAAAATGTTAAAGGCGATTATAAAGGTGTTTTGTCAGTAGGCGCATTGTATTTTTTCGGTGCGTGATAACGCATGCTGAGAAGTACACCTACACCCGCCATTAAACTCCATAAAGCACTTCCTCCATAACTGATGAATGGTAATGGAATACCTGTAATCGGCAAGAGTTGTATCGTCATTCCGATATTTTGAACGATATGAAAAAGTAATAAACTCACATACCCCACGATGAATGATTTATTAAATAAGTCTGTAGTTTGAGATGCGCTTTTTAAAAGATGCATTAATAACAATAAATAAATCACAAGTAATACGACAGCACCTATGAAACCAAACTCCTCACCAATAACAGAGAATATAAAATCTGTATGGTTCTCTGGAATATATACTTCACCTTGGTTGAATCCTTTACCTATTAATTGTCCGGATCCAATTGCTTTCATAGATTCTGTGAGGTGAAAACCATCTCCAGAACTATATGTGTATGGATCTAGCCAAGAGTTAATGCGTCCTAACTGATAGGTTTTAATACCAGCAATATTTTCGATTAAACTCGGTTTATATAATATAGAAAGAATAAGGCTTCCACCAAATACAATGACGACGCCGAATAAGGGCGCAAGTATTTTCCAAGAAATACCACTCACTACTACGATACCAGCGATTATCGCCATGACTACAAGTGTTGTACCTAGATCGTTTTGTAGCAATATTAAAAGTAGTGGAATAAACGTGACACCCATAATTTTCAGTATAAGAATCATGTCTGTTTCAAGGGACCTGTTAAACGTAAAACGATTATGTTGAGCGACGACTTTGGAAATTGCAAGAATCAATACAATTTTCATGAACTCAGATGGTTGAATACTGATAGGGCCAAAGCGATACCAACTTTTGGCACCGTTGATAATAGGTGTTATCGATGTTTCAGGTAAAAGAATTAATCCTATCAATAAAAAGATAAATATAGAATAGATAATGAAGGTATATTTTCGGATTTTTTTAGGGGAGACAATCATTATCAAAAATGCAAGTATACCCCCTAATATGTAATAAAAAATTTGTCTGATGCCAAAATCCATACTATATTGTCCGCCACCCATAGCAGATTGAATAGTCATAACACTAATCAAACACAGCACTAAAATGAGTGTGATAAGTTTCCAATCTAAGCGATGTCGTAAAGATTTTTGAGTTTGTTGACGTGAGGAAGCCATAGTTATCTCCTTTACGAAAAGAATATCATGTAATAATTATATAACGATTGTACAGAACTTCGCATTAATTTGCTAACAAGAGTTATGATTCATTTGAAAATACATGCATTTCTGATCTTTCTCATGGTAATATTGAGTTTAGAATACGATTTGGAGGCGGACTTATGTCAAAAGAAGCTTTATGTATTATATACGGCGGAAAAAGTGCCGAACATGATGTGTCTATTTTAACAGCACAAAATGTTTTAAATGCAATTGATAAAGAGCAGTATCAAATTGACATTATTTACATTACAAATGAAGGTATTTGGAGAAAGAAAGAGAATATTACTAATGAAATTACTGACATTAACGGACTACATTTAGATGCTTCACTTGAGGGTGAAATTTCTTCAATGTTAACACGTAGTAGTCTAGGTGGACGCTATGATGTTGTTTTTCCGTTATTACATGGCCCGAATGGAGAAGATGGTACGATTCAGGGATTATTTGAAGTGCTCGACTTGCCATATGTTGGTAATGGGGTGCTTGCAGCTTCAAGTTCAATGGATAAACTTGTAATGAAACAATTATTTGCACAACGTGGTTTACCACAGCTGCCATATGTGAGTTTTTTACGTAGCGAATATGAAAAATACCAACATAACATTTTGAAACTGGTACAGGATAAATTAGAATTTCCAGTATTTGTAAAACCTGCGAATTTAGGATCAAGTGTAGGGATTAGTAAATGTTCAAATGAAGCAGAGTTAATCCAAGGGATTGAAGAAGCATTTCTTTTTGACCGTAAACTTGTTATTGAACAAGGCGTTAATGCAAGAGAAATTGAAGTTGCTGTACTTGGTAATGATTACCCCGAAACGACATGGCCAGGAGAAGTCATAAAAGATGTCGCGTTCTATGATTACAAGTCGAAATATAAAGATGGTAAAGTACAACTGTCTATTCCTGCTGATTTAGATGAGGATGTACAAATGACATTACGTAATATGGCAGTTGAAGCGTTTAAAGCAACAGATTGTTCAGGTATCCTCCGCGCAGACTTCTTCGTTACAGAGGATGATCAAATTTATATTAATGAAACCAATGCAATGCCTGGATTCACTGCGTATAGTATGTATCCGAAATTATGGGAAAATATGGGCGTTTCTTATCCAGAATTAATTACAAAACTGATTACATTAGCGAAAGAACGTCACCAAGATAAACAAAAAAATAAGCACAAAATTGATTAGAAGGTGACACGATGATTGACATAAGCTTACAACAACTCAAAACGTGGATTGATTGTGAAATCGATGAACAATATTTAACGCATACGATTAAAGGTGTGACTATTGATTCGCGTAACGTCCAACCAGGCCAACTTTTCATACCATTTAAGGGCGAAAATGTAGATGGTCACCAATATTGTGAACAAGCATTGAATAAAGGGGCAGGTGCAACATTCTTCCAATCAGACAGTGAGATTGAGGTGCCTCAAAATGGGCCCGTTATTTTTGTTAAAGATGCTTTAGACGCACTACAGCAATTGGCAAAAGCCTATATCCTAGCCGTAAACCCTACAGTTATTGCTGTAACAGGGTCAAATGGTAAAACAACAACGAAAGATATGATTGAGCATACATTGAAAGCAAATTATCGTGTAAAAAAAACGATAGGTAATTATAATAATGAAATTGGCTTACCTTTAACCATTTTAGAGTTAGATAACGATACAGAAGTGTCTATTTTAGAAATGGGTATGTCAGGCTTTCATGAAATAGAGTTATTGTCTCATATCGCTCAACCTGATTTTGCTGTTATCACAAACATCGGTGAATCTCATATGCAAGATTTAGGCTCTAGAGAAGGTATTGCCAAAGCTAAATTTGAAATCGTTTCTGGAATGAAACCTCATGGTAAATTAATTTATGATGGCGATGAGCCTTTACTAAAGCCACATATTGAGACTTTAAATGAGGCACAATGCATGAGTGTCGGGTTAAATCGGGATAATCAAATGCGTTGTAAAATTTTATCTCATGACGAGCATGGCATTTCGTTTTCAATCAATAATGAGGTCGACTATCAATTACCAATTATTGGAGCGCATAATATGCGTAATGCAGCCATCGCAATCACGATTGCGTCATTACTCGGCGTAGATCATCAAACAATTCAAACTCAATTGAATGATTTAAAACTCACAGGTATGCGCATGCAAAAATTTGAAGCGCCTAATGGTTCTACCGTTATTAACGATGCTTATAATGCAAGTCCTACAAGTATGAAAGCTGCAATTGATACGTTAAGTCAAATGAACGGACGTAAAGTTTTAATTTTTGGCGATGTACTTGAACTAGGTGAACAATCAAAAGCACTCCACATGAGTGTTGGACATTACTTAGAAGACAAAAATATCGACATGCTCTATACGTATGGAGAAGCGGCGCGCGATATTCACGAAAAAGGGAAGCGTCACGTACAAGAAGCCATACATTTTAGTGATAAATCGCAAATGATTAAATACGTTAAATCGATATTAAATTCACAGGATAAAGTATTGGTTAAAGGATCGCGTGGTATGAAATTGGAAGAAGTCGTCGATGGTTTAATCACTATTGATGCAAAATAAAAATTAAACAAAACATGACATCATAACGTCTTAAATGACTATAGATGTCATGTTTTTTATATCGTACTTTGAATATGTCTATAATCGTGTGCAAAAAGGCAATTGATAGAAAACATCAACGACAGTAATGAAGAAATGATGAGGCTTGCAGTTAGTATTTTTAAAGTGAAATAAATACGCATCTAAGCGATATGAGTTAAGATTGGTTTATTGCGCATTTGGTTTACAGGTGTTAATATGGAGAAGTTGGAAAAATCATTATTGAGATAAATTATGAGAATAAACATTCCAAAAAAGGAGAATGACTTTGCAAAATTTTACAAGCTTAGGTGTTTCAGAACGTACAGCTGAAACATTAGAGTCGATGGGATTTACGGAACCTACACCGATACAAAAGGATAGCATTCCATCTGCTCTTAAAAATTTAGATATTTTGGGCCAAGCACAAACAGGAACAGGTAAAACAGGTGCATTTGGTATCCCATTAATAGAGAAAGTAGTGGGCCAAGAAGGTGTGCGCGCTCTGATTTTAGCACCGACACGTGAACTTGCAATGCAAGTAGCAGAACAATTACGTGAATTTAGCCGTGGGCAAAATGTACAAGTTGTAACGGTATTTGGTGGCATGCCAATCGATCGACAAATTAAATCATTAAAGCGTGGGCCTCAAATTGTCGTAGGTACACCTGGACGTGTGATTGATCATTTAAATCGTCGTACGCTTAAAACACAAGATGTAGAAACGTTAATTTTAGATGAAGCAGACGAAATGATGAACATGGGCTTTATTGATGATATGCGCTACATAATGGATAAATTACCAGCCGAGAATCGTCAAACAATGTTGTTCTCAGCAACAATGCCTAGAGCAATTCAAGAACTTGTTCAGAAGTTCATGAAATCACCGCAAATCATTAAAACCATGAACAATGAATTATCTGATCCTCAAATTGATGAGTTTTATACAATTGTGAAAGAACTAGAAAAATTTGACACTTTCACAAACTTCTTAGATGTGCATCAACCAGAACTTGCTATCGTTTTTGGCCGTACAAAGCGTCGCGTTGATGAATTAACAAGTGCGCTTTTATCGAAGGGATATAAAGCAGAAGGTTTACATGGGGATATTACGCAAGCAAAACGATTAGAAGTTTTGAAAAAATTTAAAAATGATCAAATCGATATCCTTGTGGCAACAGATGTTGCAGCACGTGGACTAGATATTTCTGGTGTGAGCCATGTCTATAACTTTGATATTCCTCAAGATACTGAAAGTTACACACACCGTATTGGTCGTACAGGACGTGCAGGAAAACAAGGTATGGCGGTAACATTTGTAAATCCAATCGAAATGGATTACATTCGTCAAATCGAACAAGCGAACCGTCGTCAAATGCGTGCATTACGTCCGCCACACCGTAAAGAAGTGTTACGTGCACGTGAAGAAGAAATTAAATCAAAAGTTGAGAATTGGATGGCTGCAACGAAAGAACCACGTGTTGAAAGTATCGCACAGCAATTACTTGAAGTGTACGATCACTCTGATTTAGTGACAGCACTATTACAAGAACTAGTGGAGTCAAATGATGAAGTTGAAGTACAACTTACCTTTGAAAAGCCTCTTGCACGTAAAAACCGTCAACCAAAAGGTAATCGTAAAGGCGGTAGTGGCAAACGTCATGCGAAGTCAAGACGTGGCAACAAATCAGGTTTCAATAAAAAAGGTAACAATCACAAAGAAAAACGTGAATCTAAAGTGAAAAAGGGACGCACATTCGCAGATCATCAAAAATAGTGTGTGAGATTGTTTCTTTGCTAGAACCACCTCAATGGATAAAAGAGCATGATTTAACATAAAGAAGGGCTGAGACAAAGCAGACCTGTTAATTAAAATAAGCCAGCAAAATTCATTTTGTACATGAACTTTGCTGGCTATTATTTATCTATATAAATTAATTTAGTCTTAGTGATGGACACTATGATGAATTGTGATTGATCCCTTAGCCGAGACTTCTGAGGCATTTAGCCGCAACCGAAAATCCATTTTGAGAGCAAAATCTAAGAGATTTTTGCTCCCTAGTGGAAGTAAGGCGTCTAGAAAAGCGAGGCGTTAGGGACAATCATAGGTTTAATGATTTATGTCTCAGCCGTTTTTGTTTAAGTTTAATGATATCGCGATGATAATGACGATGTGAGATTGATATTAAATTCTATGATATATTCGATACAATTTAAATATTAACGTATGCTATAATCATAATAATATTTGGTAAAGGAGATATGTATGTTGAAAGGATCGATGTTAAAACCATCCAAAGCTACACTTTCTTATAGTATCACAAGCAATGTCCTTCAATTGCTAGTTGAGATTTGTGTTTTATCCGTTCTGTTGTATTGCGCTCACCTATTTGCTTGGCATATCGTATGGACGTATGTACTCGTGATATGTCTCGTATTAAATATCATCATGCGTACTGTTTATCCGATTGTTTCCTATCATTTTTATACATACCGCATTCACACTAAGGTCGTTGAAATTCGTAAAAATGTTTGGTTTCAACACTACCAAGCAATTAAAATTGAACGGATTCAATATATAGAAAATGTGACCAATCCATTAGCTACATATTATAAATTAAAAAAATTAAAAATAACGACTGCAGGACATGAAATCGCTTTACCTTATTTATTAGAGACTCAAGCGAATGATATCGCAATACACTGTATGACTGTTTTAGAAAGGGGTGAGGATGATGTATAATCCACAAAAATTACATCCCATTTCATATATCACAGGGTTAATTGAGGCTATCAAACAAAATATTTTCGTGTTTATTATTTTCATCTTTTTTCAACTTGATAGCTTTAAGTGGTATGATATTTGGAGCTATGTTGTCCCAGGTATCTTTTTTATTGTCTTCTTAATTAGTTTTTGTATCAACATCGTACGTGTATATAAAACGCGCTATTGGATAGAGGATGATTACTTTATTGTTACAACGGGTGTGTTTAACCTCGAACGTAAAGAATTACATATCAAACGCATTCAATCCATCGATGCGAATCAATCTATCATTAACCGCATTTTTGGTGGTGTCAATTTACAACTTAAAACGCCTAGTGACAGTATTGAGTTGGATACCATTACTCAGTTACAAAGTGAGCGTATTCGTGAAGAAGTTGAAAAAGTAAAAGGTCATTTACATCAAACCTCACAACAAGAGTATCTGGAGAATACAGTATCAAACGCGCATTATGAAGCCGAGGTACTCTTTACATTATCAACTAAAAATTTGTTGTTTATGGCTATGACAAGTGGTGCAATTTTAGTGACGCTAGCTACGGTAGGACCGATTATTGGTACATTCCAAAACAATATTGATTGGAATTGGCTATTTGGAAGTGTAAATCATGTATTTAACCATCAAGTGTATGCTACTATAATTATTTTAAGCATTATATTGGTCGTCAGTTATATCATTGGTGTCATCATCACGATGATAAAATATTATGGATTTACGCTACATCGACATGGTGACTACTTGCATATGAAATTTGGATTACTCAATATACGCCGAATGACAATACCTATTACTAGAATTCAGGCCGTTGTTGAAGACCGTTCTTTCATGAGAACGTTGTTTGGCTATACGTCTTATGCGTATATTATTACGAGCGATCACGTAGTTAAAGAAGATGAACATTCAAATGGTAAAGTGATGATTTTACCATTTATTGAACGTCGTTTAGCACAACATATCATTGCAGACATCACACCACACCTTCAATTTAATCCAATTACAACCGGCTTACCGTGGCATGGGTTTCATCGTCGCTTTTGGATTATAAGTGTCATGCTCATTGGATGTGCCACATTAGGGCATTTTTACTATAGCCCATGGATTTGGCTACCAACACTGTTGATTATTGGCTACACAATCTTTCATAGTTATGTGGCTATCCACCAGTCGGGCGTTGCTATAAATGAGTCCCAAATATCATTAAAACAAGTAACGTTATTTGGTTATCGCACCTCATATTTTAAACGCGACAAAGTCATTGGTTATCGTCAAAGTGCGCATCCATTGATGCAAAAAGCAAACCTAAGTCATTTTGCATTTTTAGTAGCAAAAGGAAATACGAATGAGAAGATTGGATTACGTTTTCATGATGTCAACACAGTTGCACGTTATCGAAAGTGGTATACCAATGGAGGTGGTCGTGATGAAAACAATGCATAAGCAAGGCTTACGTGTATTAAAGATTAGAGGCATACTGTATACGTGCATCTGTCTCAGTTTTGCTACGGGTTACATGTTGAGCGCATACTTTTTAAAGTGGCAATCATTTAAAACCATGATGATTGTTAGTATTGTCCTCGTCATATTATTAGCATTGTACTTTATCTTCGTGGCGCCACGTTATCGATATGCAATTTTTAAATATCAATATGATGAACATAGAATATTTATACAAAAAGGCTTATTTTTTATTAAACAAACCCATGTCCCTTTATATCGCATTCAAAATGTAGAAATTGAAGAAGGATGGATTATGAGACGTTATCATCTTGCTAATATATTAATGCATACTGCAGGAGGTTTAGTTTCAGTAAAATTAATTCATAAAGATGAAGCGCAAAAATTAAATGCTTTCATTAGACAACATGGTATGATTGATGAGAGTGGTGCATTGCATCAAGGATTAGAGGCTAACACGTCAGATGAATAATGATTGAATGTCGTAGTCATTCTTAAGTCCAATGAAAATAAAAAAGATATTTGAGAAAATGAGGGAAACTAATGATTTATGGTATCGGTATCGATTTAGTGGAAATCAACCGTTTAAAAGAAGTGTTGAAACGACAAGCACGTTTTCCAGAGCGCATTTTATCAGCTAAAGAATTAGAGCGATTTAATAGTTTTAAACTTGAAAAACGCCAGCTTGAATTTCTTGCTGGACGATTTGCATGTAAAGAAGCAATGAGTAAAGCCTTAGGAACAGGTCTTGGCGAAAACATAGCATTTAAAGATATTCACTGTGAAAATGATCAAAATGGTAAACCCACAATCGCATATAAAGATTTCACCGTTCATGTGTCTATTTCACATACAGAACATTATGCAGTGAGCCAAGTCATTATAGAACAATAAGTGCTTTAGAGCAGAGTAAAAGATTAAAATCATCTAATATAGATGTGTTTTAGATGTCTCTGCTCATATTTGTTAAGAGAGATTGATTTTAGGAAGGTGACAATTGTGTCAGATAAATATTTTCGTTCAACGGAATTAACCATTGATTTAGATGCGATAACAGATAATTACCATGCATTAGTAAAATTGCAACCAAATAAATTGATAATGCCAGTTGTAAAAGCAAATGCATACGGCTTGGGTAGTATCCAAATCGCGACACATTTACGTGATTTAGGTGCGGAGTTTTTCTGTGTTGCCACTTTAGATGAAGCAATTGAATTAAGAATGCATGGTATCAAAGAGAAGATTTTAATTTTATCAAGTGTACCGCCACATGCTATTAATAAAGCAATTCAACATCGTGTAGCCATAGGCGTTCCATCGAAAGAATGGCTTGAACGAGCGATTGCACATATAGACGAAGAGGCTAAAAAAAATGTATGGATGCATATTAAACTTGATACAGGTATGAATCGTTTAGGCATTAAAGATGCAGAGACATATCATGAGGTAATACAACTCATTGAACAACACCCTAATTTAAAATTCGAAGGTGTGTTCTCACATTTTTCATCTGCCGACGATGATAATGATACATCTAAATTACAATATGAACGATTTAAAACACTCGTCGAAAGTACACAACAACCCCCTTATGTACACATTCAAAATTCAGCTGGCGCTTTAAGATTTGATCCATCAATTTGTAACGCATTTCGTCCAGGCATTGCACTATATGGCTATTATCCTTCATCATTTATTGAGGAAAAAGTGACTGCTAAATTAAGGCCATCTTTGCAATGGACCTCGGCGATAACGCAAGTGAAAACGTTAGAACCTGGTGAAAGCATTGGATATGGTGAAACGTATACAGCTGAAAAAGCGATGACAATTGCCTTGTTACCTGTAGGGTATGCAGATGGCTATTTACGAAGTATGCAAGGCAGTGATGTAAAGGTCAATGGACATCAATGTAAAGTAGTAGGGCGTGTAAGTATGGATCAAACGGCGATTCATGTACCCGAAACGACACAACCAGGAGATATTGTAACGTTAATAGAGCCTATAGCACATTCTCCTCAATCAGTCGAAGCATTAGCGACACAACAAAATACTATAAATTATGAAGTTTTATGCAATTTGAGTAGACGCGTTGCAAGAATATACAAAACACAACAATTGTGTGAAATATCCAACGAATTATTAAAATAGTATGGTTATTATATAGGATTTTTGATATCATAAAATGGAATCAAGGAAAATTATATCTGTTTTATTGATATGGAGGTCCTACTTATGTCAGCATTCTATCAAATAAGAGGTAAAAGCTTAGAACAATCATTAAAAGAAGGGTATGTTCAGATGGCGGATTTAAATCTCTCCCTAGCAACTGAAGCATACTCAGTCGAGTGTGAAGCTTGTGACTGTAACGAAACACACTTATTATCTAACAATAAGGATGACTAAATGAAACGTGGTGACGTTTATTTAGCAGATTTATCGCCAGTTCAAGGGTCGGAACAAGGGGGAGTCAGACCTGTCGTTATCATTCAAAATGATACTGGCAATAAGTATAGTCCAACGGTTATAGTAGCTGCAATTACTGGACGCATTAATAAAGCAAAAATTCCAACACATGTTGAAATTGAAAAACATAAATATAAGCTCGATAAAGATTCAGTTATCTTATTAGAACAAATAAGAACTGTCGATAAAAAGAGACTTAAAGAAAAGTTGACATATCTTTCAGATAAAAAGATGAAAGAAGTGAACGCTGCACTTGGAATTAGTCTAGGATTGCACATGAACCAACATAAATAGGCTTTAGGATTTGTATTTCCTAAAGCCTTTTACCATGTTACAAAAGGGGGGAAGTCCATTTGACGCATCAAAATGAAGTGCGCTACTTTGATTTAGTAGATGCATTTATAAAAGATAAAAATAAAAGCCAGACACTTCAAACGGCGCGGAGTTATGCGGACCATATTACTGGAAAAGGTGTCACACCAGAAGATATCGTTCGAATGCATAAGAAATATGCAGAAGAACATCAACTTTCCCATGGCCAACTTGTAGATAGTATGGATGTACTAGAAAAAGTAATATCTAGTTTTGGTTTTAATTACACAGATTATAAAGATTTAATTGACCGAATGGAAATTCATGATAAAGAGTTAGACGTTGCATCTCGACTTCAACAAACAATGTTAAAAACAGAAATTCCTCAATTTGATAGCATTCAAATCGGTGTTATATCTGTTGCTGCACAACGTGTAAGTGGTGACTATTTCAATTTAATAGATCATAAAGATGGCACGATGAGTTTTGCTGTAGCAGACGTCATTGGTAAAGGTATTCCTGCTGCATTAGCCATGAGTATGATTAAGTTTGGTATGGATTCTTATGGGCATTCGCAATTACCTAATGATGGTTTGAAGCGGTTGAACCGAGTTGTCGAGAAAAACGTTAACCAAAATATGTTCATTACGATGTTTTATGGCTTATATGAAGAAATGAATCATATTTTATATTGCAGTTCAGCTGGACACGAGCCAGGGTACATTTTCCGAGCAGAAGAAAATGAATTTGAAGAAATTGATGTGAGGGGCCGGATTTTAGGTGTGAGCCCTCACATAAGATACGATCAAAAAGAAATTAAAATCAATATTAACGATCTCATTATCATTTTTACTGATGGTGTTACCGAAATACGTCATGAAGATGGAGATTTTATAAATAAAAATAAACTGCTTGAATTCATAAAAGGCTATAAAGAATTACATCCTCAAGACATTGTTCAATTATTATACGAAAAGTTGTTACGTCTACATAAAGAAGGTAAACGCGACGACCTAACAATATTAATTATTAAAAGAGTCAATTAATTTCTATAAATTTAGATTAAAGCAACATAGAAGTGGGTAAAATCCCGTAGTAGAGTATATTTGTAGGAGTGTAAATAATAATGAACCTTAATATAGAATCGCAAAAACATGAACACTATTATGACATCGCAGTCAGTGGAGAATTGGATGTTGCTACTGTACCTGAACTAGAAAAAGTTTTAGTACCAATTAGACAAGCAGGTACGCATGACATTCATGTAAATTTAGAAAACCTATCTTATATGGATTCAACAGGTTTAGGTCTCTTTGTAGGCACATTAAAGTCTTTAAATCAAAATAACAAGGAATTATATATACTAGGTGTAAATGACCGAATTAAAAGATTATTTGAAATAACAGGGTTAAATGATTTAATGCATGTGAATGAAGGGACGGAGGTCGAATAACTATGTCACAAAAAAATGATTTTATTGAAATGAGACTTCCAGCATCAGCAGAATATGTAAGTTTAATACGATTGACATTGTCTGGCGTATTTACTCAAGCGGGTGCATCATACGATGATATTGAAGATGCTAAAATCGCTGTAAGTGAAGCCGTTACGAATGCTGTAAAACATGCATATAAAGATAAAAAAGAAAAAGGTTATATTAACATCGGTTTTGAAAAATGTGATACCCATATTAAAATTATCGTTTCGGATCAAGGAGAAAGTTTCAATTATCAAGAGACGAAACAACAACTAGGCCCATACAAAGAGAATGAGAATATTGATTTCTTACGTGAAGGTGGCTTAGGGTTGTTCTTAATTGAGTCGTTAATGGATGAAGTTACAGTAGATAAAGAAACTGGTGTAACAATTAGTATGATCAAGTATATAAAAAAAGAGCAGGTGCGAAACAATGACGAAAGAGTCGAAATCAGCTAATTTTGTTTCACCTGAACAAATCAACGACTGGATTAAGCAACACCAAGAGCATCAAGATGAAGTTGCACAAGAAAAGCTTGTCATGCATTATGAAAAACTCATCGAATCTTTAGCATATAAATATTCTAAAGGACAATCACATCATGAAGATCTAGTACAAGTTGGTATGGTGGGACTGATAGGTGCTATCAATCGATTTGATCTTTCTTTTGATCGTAAATTTGAAGCATTTTTAGTTCCAACAGTGATTGGTGAAATTAAAAGATATTTACGTGACAAAACATGGAGTGTGCACGTTCCACGTCGCATTAAAGAAATTGGTCCTAGAATTAAAAAAGTCAGCGATGAACTTACGAATGAGCTTGAACGCTCACCTTCCATTTCAGAAATCGCAGCACGCTTAGAAGTGACAGAAGAAGAGGTTTTAGAAGCTATGGAAATGGGACAAAGTTATAACGCATTAAGTGTCGACCATTCGATTGAAGCGGATAAAGATGGTTCAACTGTAACGTTGTTAGACATTATGGGAAGCCAAGATGATAATTATGACTTGACTGAAAAACGCATGATTTTAGAGCGTATCATTCCGATACTTTCAGACCGAGAACGTGAAATTATTCAATGTACGTTTATTGACGGTTTAAGTCAAAAAGAAACGGGTGAGCGTATTGGATTAAGCCAAATGCATGTCTCTCGTTTACAACGCACAGCGATAAAAAAATTACAAGAAGCAGCAAGAAAGTAAAAGTGATGCGGTTAAGAACGTTTAATAGAAATATGTCATTATATATATCAATATCCGTGGGTCACACCATGAAACACATTAAAAGTGTTACCGCGGTTTTTTTATAAGTTCATACTAAAA
>NZ_JAANBJ010000033.1:0-3362 GCF_011394325.1 Staphylococcus sp. 11007852
TCTAAAGTAGAATGTGAAATTGGAATTGCCCTTATGGCAATAAATATAAGAAAATTAGCTCGATAAGTGCTAATTTTAAGTAGAATTCAAATGAAAAAACACCACAAAATCTTTTGAAGTGATTTTTGTGGTGTTTTTCTTGGAAGCTGAAACCCTATGTCCCAGCCCCATTTTATGTGATAACGACATCATTATCAAACTTTAAATATCAATGTTAAAATAAGAATGTAATTATAAAGAAAGTGGTGAACATCTTGGCAAATGCATTAGTCCAAGCAATACATAATGAGTATCAATTCTCTATCAAACAAATCGAAGCAGTTTTAAAACTTTTAGAAGATAAAAACACTGTACCATTTATCGCACGTTATCGAAAAGAAATGACTGATGGCTTAGATGAAGTTGAAATTAAAAAAATTGCAGATGAATTTAACTATCTGCAAAACCTTCAAAAACGTAAAGATGAAGTTATACATAGTATTGAGCAACAAGGCTTATTAACAGAAACTTTGAAACAAGACATTTTGAAGCAAACGAAGCTTCAACGTGTTGAAGATTTATACCGACCATATAAACAAAAAAAGAAAACAAGAGCAACAGAAGCGAAAAGAAAAGGATTGGCGCCTTTAGCAAAATGGATTGATGCGCAAAATGAAACGGAAAGCATTGATATACGAGCAAAACAATTTATCAATGAGGAAGTGCCTACAATTGAAGCGGCAATTTTAGGCGCACAAGATATCATTGCAGAACGTATTGCAGACCATCCACAATATCGACAGCGTATACTTAATGAAACACAGCGACATGGTGTAATAACAGCTACAAAAAAGAAAAATGCTGTAGATGAAAATGAAATTTTTGCAATGTATTATAATTATTCTGAGCCTTTAAAACGTTTAGCCAATCACCGAATTTTAGCTATGAATCGCGGTGAAAAAGAGAAAATATTAGCTATTAAAATTGATGTGGATCAATCACTGATTATTGATCACATTAAGCATTCTGAAATTATGGGGGATAACCCATTATCACATATCGTTAAAAATGCAATAGAAGATGCGATGAAACGCTTGATTTTTCCATCTATAGAACGTGAAATACGTACGGACCTTACAAAACGAGCAGAAGATAGTGCGATAGAAGTGTTTAGTAAAAATCTCAAACAATTGTTATTACAACCACCATTAAAACAAAAACAAATTTTAGGTATTGATCCTGCCTATAGGACAGGTTGTAAACTGGCAGTTATTAATTCTATGGGCTCATTTGTAGCAAAATCTGTCATGTATCCACACCCACCAGTTTCCAAAATGAAAGATGCAGAACGCATATTTTTAAATATCATTAACACGTACGATATTGATTTGATTGCAATAGGTAATGGCACAGCGAGTCGAGAAACAGAACAATTCGTAGCAAATATGATACAAACGCACGGTTTGAAAGTTCAATATATTATCGTGAATGAAGCGGGTGCATCAGTCTATTCTGCGTCTGATATAGCGAGACAAGAGTTCCCAGATTTCCAAGTAGAAGAACGTAGTGCAGTGTCAATTGGTCGCCGTGTACAAGATCCATTAAGTGAGCTTGTTAAAATAGACCCTAAATCAATAGGAGTGGGGCAATATCAACATGATGTAAACCAAAAACAATTAGGTGAAGCGCTCGATTTTGTTGTTGAAACGGCTGTAAACCAAGTAGGTGTCAATGTTAATACTGCGTCAAGTACTTTATTGCAACATGTTGCGGGATTGTCAAAACCAATAGCAAATAACATTATTCAATATAGAGAAGAAAACGGTAAGATTACACATCATAAAGAAATCAATAAAGTGAAACGATTAGGTCAAAAAACCTTTGAGCAAAGTATCGGGTTTTTAAGAATTGTAGATGGAGAAGAGCCATTAGATAACACACCCATCCATCCAGAAAGTTACGCTGTAACATATCAATTGTTAGATGAACTCAATATTGATGTTGCAGAATTAGGTAGTAAGCAACATCAACAAACCTTTGAAAACTTAAATATAGAAGCTTGTGCAGAAAAGTTAAATATTGGTGTGCCAACTCTGGAGGATATAGTTCAAGCGCTTATGGCACCGAACCGAGATCCACGTGATGAATATGAAACGCCTCAACTTAAATCAGATGTATTATCCATTGAAGATTTAACAAAAGGTATGAAATTAAATGGTACTGTAAGAAACGTCGTAGATTTTGGTGCTTTTGTAGATATTGGTGTGAAACAAGATGGTTTGGTGCATATTTCTAAATTGGCGAAACGCTTTGTGAAACATCCTATGGATATTGTCAGTGTAGGCGATATTGTTGAAGTATGGGTAGAGCGCATTGATGTTGATAAAGGAAAAGTCGCACTCACAATGATTGATCCTAATGGACAATGAGACTTTACAATCACGAGCTGAATCTATCGCGCTAACCTATTTTGGACGTCCATTTATACATCGGATTTATTTTAATCACCGCCTACGAACAACTGGAGGACGATATTTATTAAAGTCACACGATATAGAGATAAACCCGAAACAGTACGAACATTTTGGAGAGGCAGCGATTGATGCGATTATAAAACATGAATTGTGTCATTATTTTCTTCATCTAGATGGAAAAGGATATCAACATAGAGATTCAGATTTTAAAAAATTAAGTCAAATGGTTCATGCCCCTCGATTCTGTACACCTACAGAAACGTACCGTGAACGTGCGAATTATGAATACATGTGTACAAAGTGTCATCAAAAATTTTTGAGAATCCGAAAAGTAAACACCAGAAAGATGAGATGTGGACGTTGTGGCGGTGGGTTGAAAATAACGTCGTATTTATCATAATTTGATTAGTAAGTATCTTATCTTTCATAGAAAAGGGTAAAGATTCCGTTTGAAAGGAATTTTTATCCTTTTTTTAAGAAATAAAGGTTATTGACTTTGCATATTTTGATACGTATAATAATAAAAGTCGTCACATTAATTATGACGCACTTATGTGAAAATGATTGTTGACTTCATGAGGTGAATAGGTTATGATTTAATATGTTGCCAAATTAAAGTTAAAGACGTTTTACAAATATTAATCTTTTGTTAAAAAAGTGTTGACTTTAGTTAATGAGGATAGTACAATAAATCTTGTCGAAAAAATCAATGATTTTTACCGAGCGGTCGTGGCGGAACGGCAGACGCGCTAGGTTGAGGGCCTAGTGGGAGTATTCCCGTGGAGGTTCAAATCCTCTCGGCCGCATCAACATCGAATATAACACTTGCGGGTGTAGTTTAATGGCAAAACCTCAGCCTTCCAAGCTGATGTTGTGGGTTCGATTCCCATCACCCGCTCCATTAATTAT
>NZ_JAANBJ010000002.1:0-26175 GCF_011394325.1 Staphylococcus sp. 11007852
AAAAAACACCACAAAATCTTTTGAAGTGATTTTTGTGGTGTTTTTCTTGGAAGCTGAAACCCTATGTCCCAGCCCCTAATGTTATTCGCCGATAAATTGTTGTCGGCGTTCGATACAAAAGAGTGTCGTTGCGATTAACATGATGCCACAAATTAAATACATCACCGCATAGTTCGTTAAGTCAGCAATCGGTCCCATTAATGCAGAACCCAATGACACACCTAAATCTGCTGTGGCAATAAATAACCCAAGCAACATGTTTCGGCCGTATTTTGGCAATTTGAAACTTAAAAATGACGTTAATGTTGGATAAATAAGTGCTTGGGCGATACCGATAAGTATCGCACTGATGTATAAGACAAATGCGCCAACGATATGCCCCACACTAATTCCTAATACCGCTAGGGTTAATAAACTCATCACTTTTAACATAAATCCAACATGCCATTTACCATCTGATGGAATATAACGTCTTAAATAAAAACGTGCCAATACTACCGTAATCGCTTGTAATGCAAGGAAAAGACCTGCGTGACCTACACCATACGTTTGTGTATATAACACAATAAATGTTGCCACCGCTCCAAAACCAATAGACGCCACTAACATGACTAATCCTGCTTTAAATAAAAACTGATTTTTAAAAAACTGTGTAAATACGGAAACCGGGCCAAATGGCAAAGCTTCCTTCTTTTGCGGCGTAGGTTCATCTTGAACATGTTGATCTAACGTCGCACTAAAACCGAACACCCCAGTTGTAATCGCAATGACAACCATCGCAATCGCAAAGTAGCTCATATTGTCTAATTGCCAAATACCTACCGCAATTAATGGGCCAATGACACCCGGTATGTATGAAAAGAGCGAGTAAAGAGAGATGCCTTGTGCACGGTCTTCTTCCGGTAATGCATCGATAATCCCAATTTGAAGGGCCATTGAGAAAAATGCGGTACACACCCCTTGCATTACCCGGGAAATAAAGTACCCTTCAAGTCCCGTAAAACCATACATCACTAATGCGACACCATTAATGACTAAAATCCATCGCAAAATTTTAATGGGGCCAATGTTAGCAATGACGTGGCCTGCCCATGGACGAAATAACATTGCTGTTAACATGTAGGCCCCCATCACGATACCGATGGTCGTATTTGTTGCACCTAAATCATGTCCTCGTAATGGAATCATGACATTCAAAATTGCATTGGCACTAAAGAAAAATAGCGCTAAAATATAGAGCCTTAAAAAAGGCCAAGCGAGCGCGCCTTTCATTACGTCGCCTCCTAATAGATAAGTTGTTTTTCAAGCAATGCGCGCGTATACGGATGTGTCGCATCGTAAATTTGATTTTTGGCGAGTGACTCTTGAATTTCACCCTCTTTAAAAATAAATAAACGATCACATAAATACGTGGCTGCTTGGATATCATGTGTAATAAATATATAACTCAAATGATATTCATGTCGTAATCGGACTAATAAATCTAAGATTTGCGTTTGAATTGACATATCCAATGCGCTAATCGCTTCATCTAATAATAAATAGTCTGGCTTAGTACTAATGGCGCGCGCGATCGCGACACGTTGTGCTTCCCCGCCAGACATCATCTGTGGATATCGCTTTAAAAAACTTTTGTCTAAGCCTACTTCTTCAAGTAAACGAATCATTTCTTGTTGCATATCTTCTTTAGATAACTTAAGTTGTTGAAGCGGCTCTTTTAAAATCTGTTCGACATTAAAATACGGGTGTAACGATGATTTATAATTTTGAAACACTGCACTCATTTGACCACGTCTCACCTCACGACGACAGACACATTGGCCGTTAATATCGACACGCCCGCGATCGGGTTTTTCAATACCAAGAATCATCCGGCCAAGCGTGGATTTACCGCTCCCACTTTCACCGATGATACTGATACTCTCACCTTTCTCACATGTAAAACTTACGCCTTTAACAACTTCTCGATATTGGCGCGTGCCTTTATCTCGGTATGATTTGGACACATCTTGAATGGTTAACATGAGTGGTCACCTCTTACTTTCTGGAAATAAGATGTCAACTTACGACGCGCATTCACAAGGTATTGCGTGTACGCATGTTGTGGATTTTCCAACACATCCTTCACCGGTCCATATTCAATGACATCGCCATTTTTCATAACGAGCACATCATCCGCAATATGTTTCACGACTGCTAAATCATGCGAAATAAAAATCATCGCACAACCTACCGTCTCTTTAATGTGTTGAAACTCTTTTAACACGTCATATTGAGTAATAACATCTAGTGCCGTCGTCGGTTCATCCGCGATAATGAGTTCCGGCTTTAACGCCAGTGCCATTACAATCATTAAACGTTGTAGCATACCGCCAGACAGTTCGTGAGGATATGCACGCATGATTCGATCGAAATCGTGTAAGCCTAACATATCAAAATAAGACTTGAGAAGGGTCTTTTGGGTTGTCGCATTTGTGATATGATGGTGATTTAAAATGGTACGCATTTGATAGCCAAGCGTAAAAGAAGGGTTAAACGCCGTACCGCCTTGTTGCATAATCATCGCAATTTCATTACCACGAATGTGACGTAATTGAGTTTCGCTTTGTTGCAATAAATCCATCGTATTAAAGTGCGCCTCCCCACTCATTTGAATGTTGTGGTCATTCAGCCCAAGGAGTGCTTTACACGTAATTGATTTCCCACTGCCACTTTCACCAATAATCGCTAAAATTTTTCCCTTGTCCAACTTAAATGAACAATGATGGACAAGGACGTGATTCGTATTACCATCAATCAGCGTTAATTTTTGAACATCTAAAATCGGTTGACTCATGACATCACCCCACGTTTCACACGCTGCCTTACTTGTTGTTGTGATAATTTTGGATCAACGGCAATTTGAATAGCATCAGATAAGAAATTAAAGGCGAGGACGATAATAATAATCGCAATCCCCGGCGCAAACATCAATTCTGGATGACTGAACATCACTTTGCGTGCTTCATTCATCATCATCCCCCACTCTGCTGTTGGGGCTTTGACACCAAGACCAATAAAAGAAAATCCAGAAATTTGTAGAATCATCGATACCATAGAACTTGACGAAATCACCGCAATATCTGCTAGCGTTAACGGTAAAATATGCGTCATAATGATGCGCGTATGTGATAAACCAATAGCACGCGCAAATTTAACGTCATCTGAGTCACGATACTGCATCACACTCGTTCGGATGATTCGGCAAAACCATGCCCACCGTGTAATGATAAACGCGACAAACATACTTTCCAAGCCGATACCTAATACACCAATTAATGCGAGCGTCATCACATAAGTTGGAAACGATAGCATGACGTCACAGGCGCGCATTAAAATCGTATCAATCCATCGCCCGAAATAACCGGCAATAAAACCTAAAATCATGCCGATAACGACTGCACATAAGAGTGCTGCTAATACTAACATTAAACTTGGACGGATCGCGTATATGAGTCGCGTTAAAATGTCGCGTCCTAAGTGATCCGTACCTAGCCAATGCGCAAAAGACATTCCCGCAAATTTATTTTGAATATTGACAGCTGTTGGTGTATAAGGCGTCACTAGTGGCGCACAAATACCTAATAATAAATACAATCCTATAATAAAGAGTGCTATTTTTGCACCTCGGTCTTGCCATAAACGTTGAAGGACTACCATTTAATTGCCCTCCCTTAATTTAGGATTGAGCCACATATTAATAATATCTGCGAGTGTATTTAATAAAATAAACAGTACGGAAATAATTAATACGTATGCTTGTATAATTGGAAAGTCTTGTTCCATTACAGCTTTGACACTTAATTGCCCCATCCCTGGCCAAGCGAAAATGTTTTCGATAACCACCGATCCACCTAAAATGATTGGAATTGACATACAAAATATCGATACAACGACTTGCATCGCATTGCGAATCACTTGTAGGACAATTGTAGGATAGCGTACACCCATCGCTCGGGCATATAAGACATAATCTTGATCCAATTGTTGAATCATCGCACTTCTCACATTTCTAAAGTAGATCCCGATATAACCTAACGAAATGGTCAGCACCGGCAATACATAACTTTCGGGCCCTGTCAGCCCTGAAGTCGGCAACAGATTCATACCTACTGACACGTAAATGATTAATAATGCTGCTAACCAATACGAAGGTATCGCCGTTAATATAAACGCCGTACTACGTGTGATACGGTCAAACCATGTGCCACGCCAAAGTGCTGTCAAAGTACCGAGTATGATAGACATCGTTATAATCACTACGCTTGAAACGAGTGTTAACTTTAAAGTATTAAAAAATGCTGGCCAAACACGGGTGCTGACATCATCACCCGTGACAAAGCTTTGACCAAATTTAAATTGTAATGCGTCTTTGAGCCATTCCCAATATTGCACAAGAAACGGTTCATCGAGGCCGTATTTCGCGCGTGTTTCTTCAATGAGACTTTGTGTAATATTTGGGACTTCTTGCGCATGTAAAATGACAACAGCGGGATCTTCATCAGACAGCCGCGTCAATGCGAATGTAAGAAAACTAATCATAATTAGAAGCGGCAGGGTCAGTAATAACCGTTTAACGATACTGTATCCCATTATGTCACTCCTTATTTGTAATCCATTTCTTCAAATGGTAATTCATATTGAGATTGTTTAAATGTAATACCTTTAAAATCATTAGGTGCAATCACTGTCATACCACCATGAGAGATCGGAATAAAAATCGCTTCGTCGTGAACTGTATTCAAAATGCTGTGATATTTTTGATCTTGCTCTTTCGCATCTTGTGTTTTTAATGCATCATCAATATTTTGGTATAACGCATCTTTATTGTCGATTCCAGATGTTGCAGCTTTGTAACCTGTATCCGTTTTAAAGGCTGAAATAGTACTTTGTGGATCATATTGTAAGCCCCAAGTTTGGTTGAACAACAAATCATAATTGCCGGATGTACGACGTTCTGCAATTTTGTCTGACGTTTCTCCTACAATATTTAATTTCATACCAATTTCTTCTGCTTTTGCTTGAATAAATTCAGCTTCTTGTTTTTGTGAATTAGAGTTATTGTCGTAATATAATTTCATCTCTAACTTTTTGCCATCTTTTTGACGTAACTCACCTTTTTTCTCTTGCTTCCATCCTGCTTCGTCTAACGTTTTCGCCGCTTCTTTCAAATCAAAGTGACGTGGTTTTAAATCTACATTCGCATGCGGTACGTTTTTAGAGAACAATGTAAACGCAGGCTTTTCTGTCTTATCTAAAATTTTGTCTGAAATACTCTTTTGATCGACACTTTGCCATAAAGCAATACGCACTGCTTTGTCATGAGCTGGGCTGTCTTTTTTACCAGAATTAGCAACAATCATCTTTGTATTCATCGGTTGGCTACGCTTTAATTGATAGTCACCAGAATCTGTTAGTTTTTTCACGGCTTCGTTATCGATATTATCTGTTCCGCGGTCATCAGTGAACGCAAAATTCACTTCCCCTTTTTGTAATGCTAAAAATGATGTTTCCCCTGCAGGTAACACTTTAGCAACAATACTTTTCAATTTAGGTTTGCCGCCCCAGTAATCATCGTTACGTTCAAATGTTGCACTTTCATCTTTCTGATGGTCTTTTAATTTGTATGGTCCTGTACCACTAAAAGCTTTCAAGCCATCTTTTGTCCCGCCATTTTTAAAGGCCTTAGGAGAAACAAAAACATAAGGACGTGTCATCGCAAGTTCTTCTAAAGTTGCATTGTATGGTTCTTTTAACGTTAATACAAATGTATGTGCATCTTTCGCTTCTGTTTTATCCATAATTGTTGAAAGTTTAATCCATGAGTGTAAAGACTTGTTCGCTTGAACAGCGTCAAAATTCTTTTTCACCGCTTCCGCATCAAATGGTGTGCCATCATGGAATTTCACCCCTTCACGTAAATGGAAAGTATAAGTTTTACCATCTTCAGAAACATCCCAAGATTTCGCAAGTAATGGTTGAATCCCTTTTTGCGTATTATCTACAAGTGACTCGTATACCATGCCTTGTGCGGACATTGAACCTCCATAGACATGTGGATTCATATCGCCAATATCTTTAGACGTCGCATACGTAATATTTTTGTCTTCTTTCTTTTGCTCTAGTGCCTTGGAGTTGCCACACGCCGCTAATACAACGAGTGCCGTTAATGCTAAAATAAACCATTTAAATGTCTGTTTCATTCTCTTATTCCTTTCATTCTACTTTTCCTTAAGTTGTTTGAAGCCCTTGCTGAATACAAGTCATATCACTTTCAAATGTTTTCGGGAAAAATTGTTGTGATTTTTTTAAATGCGGTCGTTCTTCGTGAAAGTGCTGAAGCATTGTTTCATATCGTGTCAGTAACATATCAATCATCGGTGTTTCAATGCATAACGCACGCCCAAGTCCTTGAATAATTTTAGTGCGATAATAATCTTCATGTGGCATGCGCGGTATTTCCCAAATACCTTCATGATTTTGATAAATTTGGCGAAACGGTACCGCTGAAAAATCCTCATAAAACCCTTTCGCATTCGGTGTTGAAAACGGATCAATCAGTATTCCCGTGTAACGCACATAAAGTAAGTACTCTTGTTCCATTTCCGGCAGTGATTCAAATTGTGCAATTTTAGTTTTGGACATCGTCTCAGGGCGTAACGGATAATTCTCTTCAACCATAAAACGCAGTAGGTTCAGAGGCTTTACATTTAGCACCTTTAAAATCGATGTAATTTCTTGCCACATCCCTCTCATTTCGTGAATTAAATCCATCGTAATCGGACCTTCAGGATATAATTTATACACATAAAACGGGACGTCTGTACCATAAAAAATGGCCTTTAAAGCATGCGCATTCATAAAAAGTGCGGGGTGTACATACAACGAACTATTGCGCGATTCTGCTTCTATCGGATTGGTGACGACAGTAACAGGTAAATCAATACATTCAAACATGTGTGTTAAACGCGCCAACAACTCAGATGTGTCGGCGGTCGCCCCTAAATATAAATGCTTTTTGAGCCCCATCGTTGTGACACGATAGGGTTTCGTCTGGTCGAGGACACGTGTATCACCTAAATACGTCGAACAGCTGACAACATCAATTTGAGGTTGAATCGGCTCTAATTGGGTACGTACTATAATGTTAGAACCAAGCGTCGGCGACACGAGCAACACACTTTTAATCTTTTCTAACACGGCATTCGGAAGTTGTTTTAACGTATCCACATAAGCATCTGCAGTACATGCAAGTACAAGATAATCATACGTTCCCGTTACCGAGGCGTACGCATCAAACACGTGACGCGGTGTGGCAGTCCCTGTGAGTGTCTCATGTTGCTTATTTTGAACATGTGCTTCAATATCGCCTGAGGCCACGACTGCTTCGACAAATTGCTTCGAACGTGCAGACACATGACTACGACTTACAAACGCAATTTCTGCGTCTAGGTATTTGTCAAAAAGCACACCAAGTTGCACCGCCACAGGACCTGTGCCTACAATGAGAATACTAGGCCTCATGAGCCGACACCTCTTGCAACATCTGCTTTTTGGTAAAGCGCAATATCAAAAATTTGATTAGGTTGAATTACCTCATCGACACACACCCATTGTTTAGCGTCAGTCTCACGTTTAGGATAATTAAATATCGCTTTTAAATCATTACCGTAACGCATCGCCACAACTGTATTAGGTCCAGTCAACGCATACAAATCTTCTAAAATGTCATATTTAATAGGGACCGTTGAACTGAAAATGACATGCGTAACGTCTTTAATTTGAGGCAACTGATCGACCGTAGCTTGGTGCAATTCAATTGAGGCCTCTGGTGCCAAATCTGCCACCACTTGGCGCCCATACGCGATAGCCTCTGCATCAATATCAATGCCGATAACAGACGCACCGGTTTCTTTCGCAATTTGAATCGGTGTCATCGGAAACGCCCCAGAACCAACTAATAACACCGTATCATCAGAAGTAATTTGAAATTGCCCAAATTCTTCCTGAATACAATGCTCGATATTTTGAAAATACGTCGTTTCTGTCGCCTCGCCTAGAATATGGCGTTTTGCGCGAAGCACTTCCATTAATTTCACGCATTTCGCTGTAATATCAGCCAATGCCGGCACAATATTCGGCGTTTGTCTCTCTTTTGCTTGCCAATGATGAAAACGTAACGCATTACTTTCGTTAAGTATGTATTGACTAAACACGTCTATCTCACGCTCTAACTCTGAGATTGATTCAAAATTAAGGGCCACTTTTTGATAGTGGTCAACAAAATTCCGATAAAACGTTGCGAGTTCTAGTTCCATTTCTGTCTCAAGTTGGATATTTTGTATCATATTAAGCTCCTATTCTATATAAGCTAACCCCGTTGCAACTGTTTTAACATGCCCCCTAATTGTAATAAGTGGTGACGCAGCCATCTGCGCACAAACACGTAAGACGCCCCCTGGTTGATGTACCATACTATCTGTACACTTTCCCGGTTGTTGTAGCGCTTCATAAACACCGATAGAACCTGTACCAGAACCACAACTTTGCTCCCAAATGATACTGCCAAGTTCCGGTACATAAATCAGTGGATGCAATTGGCACCGCTCTGCGTCATATAGCAACAGTCCAATCGTTTTAAACGACTTAGACCAAGTTTGCGACGTAACAAACGTTTCAACATCGCGATATAAAGCTTCATCAAACGTTACAACCGGGACGACAAAATGACAGTAGGATGCATATGTGATTTTCAACACATCAAACTTTTCCGTACCGAGCACAAGTGTTGTCCATTCATATGCATGTGGTGCGGGTAACGTGGCTTCATAATCACCTAAAGCATGAATTTCGCATACGGTCGGTGTTGAAACCCCAGAAACCTGTAACGACAGCTTACCTAACGGCACAAGATCACGTTCCAATAAATAATGCAACATCGATAACGTCGCATTCCCACAAAACTCATTGCCACTCATGTGTAACCCATAAAGGTCGTCAGATGATTGTGGCTTAATAACAAACCCGACCTGTTCACAACACACATGCGACGTCTGCATCAACTGATTTGCGATAGACACATAACGCGACGCATCATGTTCAGAATCTACTAATACCGTCATATTCCCAGACGGATTAAATTTAGAAAAATGAACAATATCTTTCATTAATAAATCTCCTTTGAAAAGCAATTGTTCAATGCACAAATCGTAATGATAACGATTTAAAAACATAATACTTATTTTAGTTGCCTCTGTCAATAGTGATAATCATTATCAATTAAATTTTTTCAAGATTTTTGCCCGACTTTCTTCCTTATATATAAGGTTTTTACATTTTGTGAAATTTTCATGACACAACGCATAAATTTAGAGGTAAAATAATGTTGAACAATTTAGAATGAAATGAAAGGGATGTAGGGATGAAATCGAAAGCATTATTAGGACTCGTTTTAACAAGTTTCGTGCTACTTACAGGATGTAGCTTGTTTGGTGAAGATGATGATAAAAAAGCAAAATCAGAGTCACATCAAAAGAAAGAACAAAAAGAGAAAAAAGATAAAGACAAAACTAAAAAAGAAGCACAATCAACAGAAGAAAATCAAACAGACAAAGCGTCGACTGAAACAGTCACTACACAAAAATTCGACGTAAACAATGTCACAGACAGAGCAATGTTAGAGGCGATTATTTATGGAGATTATACAGAAATCGATAAAATCGCCGCTTATAAAAGCGCTGTGGCGAATGGCGTCATTCCACAAGGCAATGTCATGGAAGGTCCCGCTGCGGCAGCTTACGAAAGCTCATTACGCATCGCACGTGGGGAAGAACAATCGATTTACAAAACGCATACCCAACATACTGATACAACAGAAGATGTCAATGCAGAAATTAATGCAGCAACGACTAAAGATGAACTGATTAACGCATTACGCAAAAAATACAATGGTGGGTTATCATCAGGAGAACTACAGACGAAAAATGCGATAGAACAAGGATACTATGACGGCGATGATGCAGAAGCTGTTTATAAAGAAATACAACAACGCAAAGCCGATATCGCAGCAGGTAAATACGATCATTATAGAAAATAAACTAAAGGCAAGACGTACGTGCATGTACGGCTTGTCTTTTTCTTACAAAATCTGATCAATTTCATGCATCGTGTTGATGGTATATGTGGGCATAATGGGCGTGTTATTTTCTACGCTTTTATGGTTAAACCACACCGTATCAATCCCCCCGTTAATGCCACCTTGAATATCAGAAGTGAGCGAATCACCAATAATAATGAAGTCTTTAGTATCAAACTCAGGCATAGTGTTAAAAACGATATCAAAAAACTGACGACTCGGCTTTTGAGCGCCCATTTCATCTGAAACAAACAAATGGTCAACATATGACATCAAATCCGTTTGCGCGATACGACGTTTTTGTGTTTGCGTCACCCCATTCGTCGCAATCGCAAGGGTATATTTTGACTTCAAATACGCAAGGGCCTCTTCAACACCCTCATGCCATTTGATTTTGGCCGTCGCCAACCCATCTCGAAATGTCACATCTGCTTCATGACCGTCGACCGACATCTCGTATTGTTGAAACGTTTCAATAAAACGGTGACTTAGCACTTCACTTTTCGTAAGTTCATTACGCTGAAACGCTTCCCAATGCGCTTGATTAATCTTTTTAAACGTCTCATAGTCTCGCTTAGATTCCGGCACCTTATATTGATCCATTAAATACGTATACGCCTTCACCTCCGCATCATGAAAATCGACCAACGTATCATCAAAATCAAGTAAAACTACTTTATAACTCATCGTCGTCACTCCTGCTCAAATGTCATTTAGCACCATTGTAACAAAAAAACATCGTTAAACTGAATCATCGTAAGAATAAGAAAAGACCAGCTTCTCCCAAAAGCTAGTCTTTTCGTATGGTCTATATTTAAGTCTATTGTAAACTGTATTGAATTGGTTGTCTTGGTTTAAATTTCACTTATTAATAAGAGGTTATAACAGATTATATTAGCGTGGTTTAACGCTCGGTTTTAAGGTTTAAAAATTATAAAATGTAAGCAATCACATGCTTATTTAGTTACTTCGTTTGATGGTCTTGAGTCTTCAATACTTTCACCAGTTGTATAGCCAGATACTTTAATATCAGTATGTTGATCAAGAACAATCTCATTCGATTCAGTAATAATGTCAAAATCTACAGGTTGTGAATCATATGTGAAGCTAACTTCTTTAGACTCCCCGCCCATACTTGCTAGGTTATTATTAGAGCCACTTAATCCAGTATTGTCTTCTACTATTTTCTGTTGAGGCGCAGCCGTAACATTAAATGCTGGCTCAGAAACCGCTGTTACCGGTGCAGATACACCTTCCATACCTTTTAATGCGCCTTCTGGACGTTTACTTTTAAGTACATCAACCTTTTCTTCCTTAACTTGTTGTTTTAGGACAGGTAGTGTTTGACTTTCAGATGTTACCGTATAAATTGGAAGCTGTGGTGAAGATTCTGGGAACTTAATTGATAGTTCATTTCTTAATTGTTTATGTGGAAATGCTTCAGGATCATTTCTATATGATTTTAGTGGCATAGATACCGCTTTTGCTTTTCTTTCTGCCTCAGCTTTAGCTTTTGCTTCACTAGATTTTTTAGTAATTTCAGCTAATTTAGCTTTAGCTTTTTCAGCACGTACTTTTACATTAGGGTCTCTAAAACTTTCATCAGTATTTGCTTTTAGAGCAGCTTCTCTCAATTTTATGCGTGCTTCAAAATCATCTTTATTATCATCAGTAAGTGGTACAATATCTTTCGGTCTCTCATAACCTATTTCTTTGAAAAAGTCATCAATAATAGTTTCTAAGTTCTCACACATTTCTCCCAACATACGTTGGTTCTTTGGGAGTTTATCTAAACGCTCTTCCGGAGTAGTACCGACGATTAAGAATAATTTATTGTATAACTCATCTAAAGCATCACTATTTTTCCTACTGGAAAATGAACTCATTACCATAAATACTTTATCTTCTAATTCATAAACTTTATCTATAGCTTTATAAAAATCATCGTCGCCTTCTTTAAACCTTTTTAAATCTTTTTTAGTACTTTCAATCTCTTTAACTTTAGTTATAAACTCAATCTTATTCTGCTTTAATTTTTCACGAATTATATTATACTTTTGAGATGTCATACCTTCCTCATTAGAGTCTAATTTTAAAATGAGTTGATTAAATGCATCTAATTCTCCTAGAAACACATCTTGATATTTTTGATATGCCTCTTTATACTCTATTTCATCAAAACCGCCATGCTCATTCAATGATATTCTATGCGTTAAATCTTTAAAATCATCCTCGTACTGCTTTTTACTAAACTGACTATATCCATTCCATCCCATTTTTAAAGCTTCTGATTTATGCTTAGTTTCCTTCACTAGTGCACTTGCATTGTTATCAAATATAAAGTTTGACGCTAAAATAGCGCTTGCTGATAATACTAATAATTTCTTTTTCATATTTTGTTCTCCTTTATTCTAAATAAAATAACCCTTGTCAAATTCCCTTCTTTTTGACGCAGCTTTTCGATTATATAAGTTTCACCCAACATAAACCATTAAGTTAGTTTTAACACAACATTAATTCTATTTTAAATTAGTTTATCTCTAAAATTTGTAGTGTAATTTTATTTTAAAACCCGAAAATTATAGCGAATACCTTATTCATTTTACTTTATTCACTACAATTGTAATTATATACTAAAATTTCTTGTTTCTTTATTCCTTTAAAGAGTATTTAAGATAATTTAAGTATGATTTAAATTAATTGAGTTTGCCTATTGTATATAAATTCGCGTTAATGTTTTAAGCTAAATTAAGTTAATTGAATTGCATTTTTAATTAGTTTTAGCTCAGTATTAAATCTTTATTAACGCCTTATTATGCACTTTCAATACATTGGTGTTAATGAATATTTAATTATTTCACATTAAGCTTTCTTATTTGTTTAGGTTTGATTTATGCGCACAAAACAAAAAGGCTAGTTTTTACCCCAAAAAGCTAGCCTTCTTAAGTTTGATATATTATTGACCATTATAAATTTTGTCGATTTGTTGATTTAACCGTTTTTGTTGTTCAGGACTTAATGTTTTTACTTTTGCTTGCGCAGCAACACGATCTTGATAAGCATGCGAGTTAACGTATTTGTTTACTAATTCTTCAGCTTCTCTTACATGATTACGGCGAATTGCACGTTTGTCTCGTTCTGTGTAACCAGATGTATCACTTTCACTATAGCCGTATTTATACCCTGATTTTTCATAGAATGAAGATTGATCAATATCTACAACATTTGATTCTGTAATTGTTTCTTTAACTACAGGTGCATTAGGCGTCGTTTGTTTATTCAATTCGTTAGTATTTGGTACTGTATCTTGCGAGAATTCAATTAAGTTAGAGTTACCGCTTAGTTGATTAGTTGGTTTAGAATTATGAGTGACATCAAAATTATTAGATTCACCACTCATGCCTTTTAACTTTTTATTTTGATTAGTTGTTCCACTTAATTTATTATCATTTGCTGCTTTCTGTTGATTTGAAATAGTAGATGAAGGCTTGTTGCTAGATGCAACATGTGTAGAAACAGAAGATTTCGTAGTAGGTTCTTGGATGTTTGATTCTGAACGTTTCTTTAGTTGCTTATATTTATAAGTTTTTTGTTCTTTACTTTTTATTGATTTTGTTGTTTTAGATGCTTTTGCTTTTGGGGCTCTCTTAATTCTTTCTGCTTTAGCTTCTTCTTGTGCTTTTTTAACTTTATCAGCTCTTATTTTCACGCCTGGATCTACTAATCGAGCATCATTTTTTGCAGCATTTGCATCTTGTCTAAGTTTTTTTCTTAATGAAAAATCTTTCTCATTGCTAGCACTTAAAGCCGGAATGTTTTTGGGTCTAGCTAATTCTGCTTCTTCAAAAAATTGATCAATTATAGTTTCTAAATCCTCTTTCATTTTTTCAAACATTCTCTTATTTCTAGGTGTGTTGTAATCTCTATCATAATCAGATATTCCAATTACAACATCTAACTTATTGTACATATTTTGCACAGCATCTGTTTTTCTTGTAAATGTATTACCAATCATTAATATTTTATTTTCTAATTGATTAATTTCCCATCCAGCTTTATATTTTTCTTCCTTTGTATATCGTTTAAGATCACTATATTTCTCTTGAATTTTTCTAGATTCTTCCGCAAAATCTTGCCTGTTTTTAAGTAGGGATTCAAATACATGTACATATCTTTCATATGTTAGTCCGTAAGTAGTATTTGAAACCTTTGTAGGATTCCAATATGCGCCGTACCAGTCTATTATGTCTTGTTCTTTTTTAAATTTATTTAAAGCATCCATTTCTGCCATAAATTTCTTTTGATATTTATCATAAGCTTCTTTATATTCTGGTTCATCATAACCCGCATGTACGTTTAGTGATAAATATTGGATTAAATCTTCTAAACTTTCAATATAAACCTTAACACTATCTTTATGGCTTAAATTTCCTTTTAACTCCGTAGCCTTTGACGTATATGGATTCTCTCTCACGTCTACTACTGCGCTTGCACTGTTATCAAATATAAAATTAGATGCTAAGATTGCACTTGCCGATAATACTAATAATTTCTTTTTCACTTTATAATCTCCTTTAATATAAATAAAAATAGTTGTCAAAAAACCCCTTTTTGACACAGCTTTTCGATTATATAAGTTTCATTCTACACAAACCATTAAATACGAATTAACAAATATTAATTCTACATTAAAAGGGTTTATATTTATAAAAAGTGGTATACTATCGTTTTCGAATTCAAAAGTACGTCGAAATAGTTCTATTTCATTTACACTACGCAAAAAATGTGTACATTAACAACTCAAAAAAGCCCCTTAAACATATGTTTAAGAGACTTCTTTCAAATATTGTGATAATTAGTTTGAATTTGCTTCAATCCACGCTTTAACTTTAGTCGTAATAAGTGCGAAGGTTGCATTTTTATTATCATAAGAAGATGAGGAAAGAATTCCTATTAGTTCATCACTATGATTTAACCCTTTCTCATCTTTTAAGTATAATCCAGAACCAGATTGTCCAGGGGCAGCATAGATAGATGTATCTACAATACCCGACTTTTCAAATGAATTTTCGTCATTACCCCTGTGTGAGTTAATGTAAATATTAGTAATTTCCCCTTCAAATAATACTGAATAATTATTACCTCTCTCCGATGAGTATCCAACAGAGTATACTTTATTATTAATTAACGATTTAGAACCCTTATCAATTCTATCTTTTGAAACCCCCATAATATTAGGCGTTTTACCATTTAAATAATATGCTGAAGAAGTAGAAGTGGAGCGTTCAACCTTCAATAACGCTAAATCTTTAGCTTTATCTACTGGTTTTGTGATACTGCCTTCTTCGTAAACAATAGCTTTATTAACATTTTCATAATTCAACGGCGTAGATATACCTGATAATGCCGGATAAATTTTACCGATATTACCTTGTTTATTTTCATAATCCACACAATGTGCTGCTGTTAAATATGTTGATGAATTAATTGCCACTGCAGTGCAAGTTTGTTTCTCACCTTCAAATTTAGCGGTAAATAAGTGATTTCCTTCTGTCGTATTGGTATTTATTATGCCATTTGCCCATATTGACGATGAAAGTAATCCTCCTAATACGATTAAGCTGATTAACATTGAAATACATAATTTTTTCATGCTTTTATCTCCTTTCGATGTGTTTTTCTGTAGTTGTTCATAAAGCATTGAAAACTTATGATTTTTGTATCATTTATTTATCATAACATTGATGGTGTAGCCATATATAAATTAATTTTATCATACATGCATATTTATTGAGATTTATTTAAAATCTCTTTTTTTAATTTTACTCTTAGATGATCTAATGTGATAGGATCAGTAAACCAATAATCTTCTGCTTTATATGAAATCACTCTATTTTTCTTCACTGCATCTATATTTTTCCATGTTTTAGAGTTTTCAAAATCGAATGTGCTATATGAAGGTTTACTTAAGAAAATATAGTCTCCTGCGTAGTCAGCAATTTCTTCTTTCGAAATAGCTGCATAGCCTTTTTTATCTTGTTGGAGCTTCTCTTTATATTTTTGTGTCATCGGCATGCCAAACGCATCATGAACAATATCCAAGCCTCGGCCCCACGTGCTGTTGTATACATATATTTCTTTTACATCAGGTTCAAATACTGACGCAGTGGCATGACCTATTTTCTGTTGAATGTCTTTTTTATCTTTGGCTGTTTGAGCGTCCCATTTTTTAATCCAGTTTTGCGCCTTGTCTTCTGTATTTGTGAGTTTTCCTAATTCTTTTAAAATTTCTTTATGGTTGTATTTGGTATATGTGTACGGAATCGTAGTTGCAATTTTTTCGTATTTTTTAATGTTCTTATCTGAAGCATCTACAATAATTAGGTCGGGCTTTAATTTAGCAAGTTTTTCAACATCTCCGTCACCAATGAATGTTGTATCTTTCAAATGTGATTTTAATATTGATGAATCTTGCACAATATTTGAAACGGCAATCGGTTTGATGCCTAATTCTATAAAATCACCAACATAGAATCCTGTTAATACCGCCACTCTTTTAGGATTTTTAGGAACAGTCGTTGTTTTTCCGTTTTCCAATGTATAGGTACGTATTTCTTGTGAAGACTCTTCTTTATGATTCGTATGCGTGCATGCAGCTAAAAATAAGATGCTACATAATACCATTAGGAAAACTTTCTTCATGTTATCATCTCTTTCTAATCGATATTCCATTACAATTTCAGATTGTTGCTTAATTTTTTTCATACTCGTTTTGTTTTGCCATTAAATCTTTACAATACGTCTTCTAAATAATCTACTAAAGCATGATATTGATTCGTAAAATAATGATAGTCATTTTCGTCATTAAAGTATAACCACAACCCCCTATCATCATATAAGAGATACAACCTATTTTTAGTTTTATTTACAAAATACAATTCAGAATAATGTGATCCTTGATTGATGATAGGTTTTAAAGCTGGAAAATCTTGGTTACAAATGGCTTTTATTAATGATGGATATTTAATATTTTTAGTAGAAATTTTGTATGTAAAGGCAAAACAAGGATTATTTTCGCTATTTTGATACCTTTCAATATGATGTGGTATGTATTTTCTCGCTTGCGTATATTTATCAATAAGCCTTGTTTTCGAATACTTTTTCTTATAACTGATGACTAAATGAATCATTTCAACGTCATCTGTATTTGAAAACATCTCCTCAAAAATATCTATCGCATTGCGATATACATTTGAAAAATACGTATCATTTAATGTGTCTGCTCCAGAAATAAATTGATATTCACCTTCGCTTAAATCTAAATGAACAGCATTTTTTTCTTTTGAAAAATTTAAATGTTGTGTCTTTAGTTGGGCTAAATTAATAGTCATAACGTTCTCACTTTTTAGATTTTATTAGAGAAATCATCCAAAAAGACTAAATGTGCTTTTTGCGGCATTTAGTCTTTAGGTTAATTTAATAATGCGCGCATGTGCGAATGTCATACAATACTTTAAACGCGTTATTTCACATACTTATACGCAATCTCATATTTAGAAACTTTATTATTGAGAATAGGACTTTCTGCATCTTCTTGATGACTTCTCACTTTCTGGTGTGTTGCTTTAAACACGTCAGAATTTAGCCAATTTTTAAATGCCGCTTCTGTTTCCCAAAGTGTTAATATTTTAACTTCATCATAGTCTTCATTATGTTTGGTAATTGTAACCATCATTTCTTTGAACCCTTCGATTGTTTCAATACCTTGTCTATTTTGGAAACGCTCTACAATTTTTGGTGCGCTCCCCTTTTTTAGCTTTAAACAGTTTTCTGCCATAAACATTGTTCATCTCTCCTTTGATTGATTAGGTAACGTTTTTACAAATGTAAATAAAAAGATTGTTTGAAAACACACCATGATGAGTAACATCACTCGAATCATCGTGTGATCTATCATATAAATTGAAAATGCAATAACGATATATAAACTGATTAAAAGTTTAAACTTTTTAATCATTGTGTAACCGCGTTCATTTTTAAAACTTTCTACGTATTCTCTATACACTCTCGTATGTATTAACCAATTTTTAAATCGTTCTGAGCTTTTCGCAAAACAAATTGCGGCAAGAAGTAAAAATGGTGTCGTCGGCAATAACGGAACCACAACACCCACAAAGCCCAAAATGGTACACGTGATGCCCACCATCAGTAAAATATATTTCACAGCAACACCTCTAATTGATAATCGTTATCAATTATACAATAAAAAGTAAGCTTGTAAAACAAAAAACCACCCAAATATGGATGGTTAAATAAATATTTATAAAATACTGAGGATGATGTCTTTGCTGTTCATATGGTTCGTCCATTGATAAAGTTGTAACACAAAAGTATGGAAATTTTCATAATCATACACCTAGAGAATGATTTCAATATCCCAAAAATCAAATAGGATATAGTTAAGTCAAAAGAAGGAGTTCCTTATAATGAAATTGTTAATTTCAAGAAAGTTCATCTTCATTACATTTTTCATTGGTATTGGGTGTATCATTTTAAAAAGTTTATTACCAGAATATGTAGATTATACAGGTCTTCTGCATGAATACTTTTTTCTCATTCCAATCGGTTTTTTATTTATATTTTTATCACTTATACTTTTACTGATTAAAAACGTTAAAACAAGGTTCCATAAATATCAATCGCATCATTAAGACCAAATTTAACATTTAAATGCATCTCACATTTTAAGTATTTATCACGATTTTGACATCACGATAGCATCTAAAAGGAGATGTATTTTTATTTGCTTATTTCAAAATGGATATGTCGATCTAAACTGTTTTTATTAATGATGTGATATCCATTCAAATTAATAATTGATTGGATATCTTTATCTTTGTTTGATACTTCTGGATTGTGATATGAACACTCGAACGTTTGCGCATCCTTTTTCTTAATTATATACATACCTTTAGCTTTAACTTCGATTTTATTGTCCTCTATTTCAAATGATTTGGCTTCATTCCCATAGTTTACAATGCCCCATACGTGATTGGCATGGTCTTTAACGACATGAAATTGGTCTTCTTGTTTAATGATACTCACATCATTATGTTTTTGTTTAAATTTAGTTGGGTCGATTCCAGGATATAAAACGTATGCATAGTGATGATTTGTATCAGAATGTGCTTGTGTTACTTCATAATATGTTTGTTTATGTTCCTCTTTACTTTGATTTTTATTAATATCTAGCCATTTACCCGTACGCTCAATTTTTTCAACATTTAATTTTGTAGGTTTAATAAAGTGATAGCCGATGTTGTTTTGGGTATTTTGCGCTTTTAAAAATATAGATTTTGTGTCTTCATTTACTGCTTTATCTAGTGGTTTGTCATCTTTATAAAGCGTATAGCCGTTTGCTTTACGATTTTCAATTGTTGTTTGAGCATCTTTATTGTTGATTCCGCTACCTACAAAGACAATTTTGTCATCTAAAATAAACCATGATTTATTGGCGGCTAACGTCTGTTGTTGGTTTTCAAATTCCATGGCTATACTCGCGTACTTTTCGTTGAATTTTGTTCCACCAACAAATGTTTTCTTACTTTTTTTATCTCCCGTAGGTGCATCACCTAACGTTGTTGTTCCTGCAAGATGTTTCATATTTACTGTTGGCCAAAAATGATTTCGGTAATGGCTCACGTCATCATTGTATAAATAATACATCCCCGCACCGGTATGCCAACCTTTTAAATTCTCATTATTAATCGATTCATATCGAGACACTTTGTCTGAAGTTAAACTTAGGCCAAAGGTATAGTTAAGATTTGGATGATGATATACAACGCGTTTCATCTCATCATAAATTTTCAATTGTTGCGGCTTCTGTTTGACATTAACTGAAGTATCATCCATAAGTTGTTTCATCTTGTGTATATCGGTATAAGACTTCAAGTGGTCATTTTGTTGGTAACTTTTATCAGATATTACAGATGTTTTGATATAGTGTTGATATTTGTTTTTTAAGTTTTGATCTTTGAGCGCATCACTCATTCTTAATAATGATTTCATCACTGTTGTAGATGTAGAATGACTCGTTTCATGCTCGCGACTGATTGCTCGACCTCTTACAAAGTCCATTACTTCACCTTTGTGTATCGTAGGCATAAATGCGTCGTCGATCCAGTGATCTAAAGTTTTCATTTGTTCGTTATTGATACTTAAATTTGATGCGTTCACAATCGGCAACATTTGAGAGATACCTTCTAATAAAACAACACCATATGCCCCTGTATAAGGCACATCTTGATGATCTATGTATGACCCATCTGTATAGAAACCATTACGTGCTTTTCCACTCGCACCTTCTTGAACATATGTGAAAACTTTCTTAAAGGCGTTTACTGCAGATTCCATCTTATTATCATCTTCATGAATCATACTTTCTAGTAATGTCACTTTAGAAATATCAACAAGATTTCCACCCGTGGCTTTTTCAGGTTTTCCTACGGATGCTAATATTTCATCACTTTTCGGTACATACGTCTTTATAGGCGCTGTATATTTATTCTTCTCTTCTTTGGTGAAAACATGATCCATTAAAATGAGCGTATTCGTTAATGCTTTCGGTGACCCGATTTCATAATCCCACCAATTCATGGCTTTCTTTTTATTCGCATCTTTTTCAATAAAGTTAGACGTTAAAGTTCTTACATTGTCTTCTGCTGCTGTACCATAAACATGTTCATGCATCCATTCAACTGCTTCTTTTAGCTTTTTCATGTTCTCATCTGTTTTTAGAGATGATTGGGGATGATTCATCGCTTCCGCAATACGTTCGATATTCTTATAACTTTTTGTCATATGACTTGAATTCGTTTGAACATCTTTTGCGCTTTCCCATAGGTATGTTTTATCAGAATGCGTTTTCATATCACTTAGTAATTTTTGTGCTTCTTTTTCAATATATTCATGTTGTTTCTTCATCGCTTCATTATGATCATCATAGTATTCATAACCATAATTCGTGGATATCCATATCTTCTTAAGTTCTTCATATTTTGATTGTGAATGCATCTGATTCTGAGTGATATAACGATTTTCAGCTACCTTTCCTTCCGCAACATCTACACCACTCATACAAATTATAAATAGTATCAGCGCATAGCCTTTCGTATATCTTTTTAATTTTAATCCCATTGCTTGTCTCCTTAACATTGATGTTTATATATGTATATCACCACATACCCATTAGAAATTCATTCTTATAAATATAACAACGATTTACATTAATTTAATTATATAACAAAACATAATATGTTATTGGTATAAAATGAATTATCCCTAATGATGCCGCACGCGCATATATCCTTACTGTAAAAGTTCATTACACAAATAAACACTCCCTATGTACTTTTAGGGAGTGTTTGATTATATATTCTATTATTTCGCTTCTTTAATTTCTTGTGCCATTTTATCACTATAGCCGAAGAACCAAGTGAGTACGAATCCTACGCTGAATGAAACGAATAATACTAAAATGTATAACGGCAATTGACCGATGTCTTTAATGAATAACAACATACCTGGTAGTACGGTAATCGCCATCCCTGATGCTTTTAAATGGAATAACGATGCGAGGAATCCTCCGACTGCCCCACCTATTAATCCACATACAAATGGCTTAAAGTAACGTAAGTTTACACCGAAGATAGCAGGTTCTGTAATCCCTAAAAATGCTGAAAACGCTGATGGTAATGCGAGTGCTTTTAACTTTTTCTGACGTGTTTTCAGACCAACCGCTACTGTTGCGGCACCTTGTGCGGTCATAGCCGCAGAGATAATTGGGTTGAATTCATTGTATTTAAATTCTTCTAACAGCTGGATTTCCATAAAATTGAAGATATGATGCACACCTGTGACTACAATTATTTGTTGGAAAAAACCGATTAACAATCCTGCAATCCCGAATGGCAAATTTAATACCCATATTGTGCTTGTTAAAATCACAGTTTCTAAGCCATGAAATACCGGTCCAATGATAAACAATCCGAGTGTGATCATCACAAGTAATGTTAAAAACGGAGTAACGATTAAATCTATGGCATCTGGTATTTTTTTGCGTAACATTTTTTCAAATTTTGCGCCAATGAGACCTACAAAGAATGCCGGTAAAACGGAGCCTTGATAGCCTACAACTGGAACGAATCCAAAAAATTTCAATGCCTCAGCTGAACCATTCCCCACTTCATAAGCGTTAGGCAATGCAGGATTGACAAGCATTAAACCGAGCACGATGCCGAGCACCGGACTTCCTCCAAATACTTTGAACGCACTCCATGCGACAAGTGCAGGTAAAAATGCAAAAGCGGTATCTGTTAACACTTGTGTGAACAGGATGAAATTAGGTGAAATGTCTTTCGGTGTCATACCCATCCATGACAAAATTTGTTCGTTCATCAATACACCACGTAAGCCCATGAATAAACCTGTTGCGACTAATACAGGAATAATTGGAACAAATACGTCGCCAAATGTGCGAATCGCGCGTTGAAACATATTCCCTTGTTTACCTGCTTCATGTTTGACATCGCTTGTCGCTTGCCCTTCAATGCCTAAACTTTCAACCGCACTGTAAATTTTATTTACGGTTCCTGTTCCAAATATCACTTGATACTGGCCAGAATTATAAAATGCACCTTTTACTTTATCTGTATTTTCAATTTGTGCTTGATCAATTTTTTCTTTATCATGAACCACAATGCGTAATCGTGTCGCACAATGTGCAATAGATTTAATATTTTCTTTCCCACCTACCGCTTCAATGACTTGTTTCGCGATGTGTTGATCTGACATTGCCATATGTACCCCTCCTTATTTAACGTGCTATGAGATGATGCACCTCATCTACTGTTGGTATGCTTCCTATCGCGCCTTTTTTCGTTGTTGTTAAAGCACCTACCGCATTACTAAATATTAAAATATCCTTCGCATGTTGTTTAAGATTTTCTATTGGCGTAAGTGTTTGTTGTGCTTTTAACAATTGATAAATAACCGATCCAATAAAGGCATCTCCCGCACCCGTCGTATCTTGAACGTCAACGGTATAACCCGGGTGATAACCAATTTGACCCTCTTTAGTATAAATGGAGGCCCCGTTCGCACCTTCTGTATAAATGATCACTTCTGTTTTACCTTTAAATAATTGTTGAAGGGACGCAGTGTCATCACTTCCTGTTAAAAACGAAAGTTCTTCATCAGAAATTTTTAAAATATGGGCTTTCGGAGTAAATTCAAGTACGGTTGCTTTCAAAGCGTCAACCGAAGGCCATAAAGGAAATCGTAAGTTCGGGTCAAAAATAATCGTGCCTTCCGCTTTTTCCATTAATTCTATTGCTTTTACATGAGCCGCTTTCATCGGTGATGGAATCAAATCTACGGAACAAAAATGAAGAATGTCATCTTGTTGAAAATTCACATTCAATGAAGCAGCTTCAAGCAACATATCCGCAGATGGGTTGCGATAAAATGCGAAGTCACGTTCACCAGATTCTGTTAAACTCACAAACGCGAGGCCAGTATTTGCGTCAGTTGTGCGCTGAACCAAAGATGTATCAACACCTTGATGTGCTAACATCTCTACAATTTGATCTCCAAACGCATCTTGACCTAGTTGCGTAATGAGCGCGGAGGCTTCCCCGAGCTTCGCCACACAACTCGCAACATTTGCTGGCGCACCGCCCACTTGAGGCTCAAACCCATTAACGTCTTTAAGCTCAACGCCTTTCGTTTGAGGAATGAAATCAATTAAAGCTTCACCAATTGCATACAACTTTCCCATCATTTCACTTCTTTCATTAATGACTTATGATTCATAAATTGGAACCGGTACCAAAATAGTTTATAAAGTAAAACCCTCTTCACCGAGAATTTTACGTTTAGTTGTGCAAAATGTCAACGCTTTCTTTTTCGTCAATAGCGTAATCCATGCGTTGTAATAGCGGGACTTCCTCACCATTTAATAAAGCCATCATCGATACCGCAGCACACTGACCTGTCTCCTCATAAGGAAACACGATTGTCGTAATTCGCGGTGTCACAATAGAGGTTGTTTCATAGCCACCAAACCCTGAAATAGATAATGTTTGAGGAACATCAATATTCATATCAAGCGCGGTTTTTAACACACCCAAAGCAATATTATCTGTCGCACAAATAATGGCATCATAATCATGAATAAAAGCTTTAGAACGTTCTTGCGCATCACTTAACTTAAAAGAAGTCGTGTGAACAGTTGCGTCTTGATTAAAGTCCGCAAGCCCATCAAGAACACCACGACGACGATGTACGCCTACCGCTTCATCACGTTCATCCACACCAAAATATGCGATGTGTTCAAACGCTCTTTTACCAAAATAATTACCCATAAGACATCCCGCATCATAATCATTTTGAATAATTGAATGAATGCCTTCATACGACTGTCCTACTAAAATAATCGGCACTTTAATCGATTGAATCGCTTTTAAATGCGCATCCGTCAACGCAGTCGCAAGCAAAATGATGCCATCGACTTTATTCTTCGCAAGTGTAGATATCGCATGAATTTCACGTTGTTGATCTAAATCCGTATTCACGATAATGGTTTGATAATGTTGCCTTCTCAAATACGTTTCAATGCCATAAAGGGTTTGGTTCGATGCATAAGAACTTAAACGTGGCACGATAACACCCATCATTTGCGTTCGTTTCGCCTTTAAACTTTGCGCAAATTGATTTGGACTATATCCTGTCTCTTGTACCACACGATCAATTTTCTGACGTGTTGTAGGACTAATCGAACCCCCATTTAAATACCTCGACACTGTACTTTTCGAAACACACGCTAGCTTAGCGATATCACGAATATTCATAGTATTCACCTCGCTTATATCATAGCACATCAATAGAGCAGAAAAGTAAGGAATAAATGAATGGCTTCCTAGAAACCCAATTTAAAGAAAATCCCAAAATAATTAACAACACAAATATAATCGTATATCAAATGATGAATTTTATTTTTTATAAAAATCATTTCTTATTCATGATCAATTAAGGACGTGATTATAAATATTAATTCTCGAACTTCAATTTTCTAACTTTATAAGGATGCTTAGGAAAATACCAACTAAAATATTCAGTACCTGATACAAAAGATATTTCACCCGTCCCTGTTTTATCTGAGTATAAATTTTGTAACTTATTTACTATTAAATTATTAAGTTGATTAACACAATCCAACACTTGTTGAGACGAACTCAATGCTTTATCAATATCTTCTATAATTACTTTATTATTTAATTTTTCTCTATTGTAATGTTTCATGATTTGAATTTCTACAAACTCGTTCAAAAAATAAATCTCATTAAAAGTACCTCCAATTAATGAAAATTCTACATCGTCGTTAAAATGCATATATAAATGATTAGTGTCTGTTTTCAAAATCATCAAATCTTTTTTTATTTCATAATGTTCTTTTAAAAAGCTCTCTAATTGTGAACTTTCAAGATGTTCAAAATCATTACGTAACTTTAAGATCGCATATCTTAAAGCATACAAGAAACTGATTGACGACATTATAGTGCTATATTCAAGTTCAACGAATTTATTTATAAAATTTATAATCTCTTTTTTATCATTTATTTTTCTGTTATATTTTTGGTTTGATTCTTCTAATTTAGTTTTATATTTATCCATTTGTTTTTGGTATTCATAATTCTTTATCTTCCATTTTCTAGCCGATACAGTATTGTAGATTGTTAAAATTGTACCGATTATAGTCATAATTACTCCTAGAGCATTCATACTATCCCCTCTATCTTTTGAAATATTTAATAGTTTCCTTCTACTATTATAAAGTTATTCATGATAATTTTGTATTTAAAAATCAAAAGAGGCTGGGACATAGGGCTTCAGTTTCCAAGCAAAACACCACAAAAATCTTTTGAAATGATTTTTGTGGT
>NZ_JAANBJ010000034.1:0-50029 GCF_011394325.1 Staphylococcus sp. 11007852
TTAAATGATAAGGAATGAGATTTATTATTTTTACAAGTTCTTAATCAATTCATCCGCAAATTCAGATGTTTTAACTTCAGTCGCACCATCCATTAAACGTGCAAAGTCATAAGTCACTACTTTAGATGCAATCGTTTTCTCAACAGACGCTGTAATTAAATCAGCAGCTTCTTGCCAACCTAAATGTTCAAGTAACAACACACCGGATAATAATACTGATGATGGATTTACTTTATCTAGATTTGCATATTTAGGCGCTGTACCGTGCGTCGCTTCAAAAATAGCGTGACCCGTTTCATAGTTAATGTTTGCGCCTGGGGCAATACCTATACCTCCAACTTGAGCAGCTAGTGCATCTGAGATATAATCTCCATTTAAATTCATTGTCGCAACAACATCGTGGTCAGATGGGCGTGTTAAAATTTGTTGTAAGAAAATATCAGCAATGGAATCTTTAATAATAATTTTACCATCATTTTCAGCTTGCGCTTGAGCGTCATTTGCAGCGTCTTTACCTTGTTCATCAACAATTTTGTCGTATTGTTGCCAAGTAAATACTTTGTCACCAAATTCGCGTTCAGCTAAGTCGTAACCCCATTGTTTGAAGGCCCCTTCAGTGAACTTCATAATATTACCTTTATGAACGAGTGTGACTGATTTACGTTGATTATCTAAAGCATATTGAATCGCCGCGCGGACTAAGCGTTCTGTCCCTTCTTTGGATACAGGTTTGATACCAATACCACTTGTTTCAGGGAAACGAATATTTTTCGCACCCATTTCATTTTGTAAGAAATCAATGATTTTCTTAACTTCATCGGAACCTTCTTTAAACTCAATACCTGCATAGATGTCTTCGGTATTTTCACGGAAGATGACCATATCCGTATCTTGAGGATTTTTTACAGGCGATGGTACACCTTGGAACCAACGAACTGGACGTAAGCACGTAAAAAGATCTAACTCTTGACGTAAAGCCACATTGAGCGAACGAATACCACCACCAATAGGCGTTGTGAGCGGACCTTTAATTGCGATAAGATATTCTTTTATCGTATCTAATGTTTCTTGAGGTAACCATTCACCTGTTTGGTCAAATGCTTTTTGACCTGCTAATACTTCTTTCCATGAGATTTCTTTTTCGCCATTGTATGCTTTTTTAACAGCTTCATCGATGACACGACTTGCTGCTTTCCAAATATCTGGTCCAATACCATCACCAATAATAAATGGTACAATAGGTTGATTTGGTACATTTAAACCTTCTGCTGTTTTGACAATTTTTTCACTCATTATAAAGTACCCTCCATGAATTTAAAATCTCGTCTAACTTTAGACTTATTTAACGTTTTTCGATTGGTTCGTATTTACGATCAGTTTCACCAATATATGTTGCACGTGGACGCATAATTCTATTATTACGTAATTGTTCTAAAATATGTGCAACCCAACCTGATGTACGGCTGACAGCAAAAATTGGTGTAAATAAATCATGATCAATACCCATGCTGTGATATACAGTTGCACTGTAAAAATCAACATTTGGTAATAATCCTTTTTCCTGTTTTACAATGTCGGCAATTTTAAGTGAAATTTCAAACAATTCACTTTGACCTGTTTCTTCCGTAATTTTATGACTCATTTCTTTTAAATATTTTGCACGTGGATCGCCATCTTTATAAACACGATGACCGAATCCCATAATTTTTTCTTTGTTGTCGAACGCTTTTTTCAAGTATGCTTCAACGTTATCAATTGAGCCAATTTCAGTTAACATTCTCATAACGCGTTCATTTGCGCCACCATGAAGTGGACCTTTCAAAGAGCCTACAGCAGCTGTAATTCCAGAATACATGTCTGACATTGATGAAACAGCACATCTAGCTGTAAACGCAGAAGCATTCAACTCATGGTCAGCATGTAAAATTAAAGCTTTGTTAAATCCTTCAACTTCAACATCAGTTGGCTTTTCCCCTCTAAGCATATATAAAAAGTTTGCCGCATAAGATAAGGATGTATCTGGTTTAACTGGTTTTTTCCCTTCACGTACACGTGCAAAAGATGTTACTAATGACGCAATTTTCGCTTGAATGCGGATGCCACGTTCATATAATGCTTTCTCATCATTATCATCTGCATTATTGTCAAAGTGTGCTAAGTAAGACACTGACGTACGTAATGCTGTCATTGGATGAACTTCATCTGTAGCATATTCTTCAAAATGACTATACATACGCGGATTAAGCGTCATATAATGGTGTAATTTATCTTTTAATTCTTGAAGTTCTTTTTCGTTTGGTAATCGGTAATTCCAAAGAAGAAACATTACCTCTTCGAACAAAGCATTTTCAGCCAAATCATCAATATCATAACCTGCATATGTTAACTGGCTATCGATAATTGAACTAATCTTTGTTTCTGCTGCAATTACACCTTCTAAACCTTTCTGTAGTTGTGCCATATGAATTTCCCCTTTACTGTATATTCGCTCTTTTGTAATGGCTTTCATTAGTCATTATAGCTAATATCACGCTATTTGTGAATATTTAATGAACGTTGAAATATCAGAATAATCTAATATAAACAAATGTTAAATGGACCTCATTTAACTTCAATGTATTGATATTATCATGTTTCTAGCTATTTTAAGAGCTATGTAAAATAAGTGATTTTTAATCATTTGCTTTCTTTATCATATTTAATAATAAGAATTGATAAGCATGAAGCGTCATTTAATATCTTAAAAACAACATCACTAGATGTTGTTTGAAGTGAACATATAAAAAAACCACTATATATCATTTATACCCGATATATAGTGGTTTTGTCTTTATTTATGCTTTTGATTTAAAACTTTTTTATAAAACGTTTGCATAACCTTCAAATACTTTACCTTGTGAAGCATCAACAGTTACTAAAATATTATCTTTAATTGTATCAAGTACGCCATTTACGCCTACCACTGTTGGAATACCTTTTTCTAAACCAACGATAGCACTTGGTGAAGTTAAGCCACCTTCTTCGGTAATTAATCCTATCGCATGATCTAAATAAGGGACAAAGCTTTCATCAATGGAAGGTGTGACAATAACGGATTGAGATAAATCTTTACCTTCTAATTGAGTAGCATCGTTTACAACAACAGTACGACCAACCGCTGATGTGCGTCCAATACCTTGACCTGAAGCAATTTCATCACCAATTAAGTGAAGCTTCATTAAGTTTGTTGTACCTGATTCACCAGTAGGTACACCCGCTGTAATAATGATTAAATCACCATTTTCAACACGCTCTGACTCAATTGCAGTGGCAACAGCATTATTTAACAACTCATCTGTAGTAAAGTTTCCTTTCTTAATCACAGGATAGACGCCCCAGATTAATGTACATTGACGCGCTGTTGTATCATTTGGTGTGACAGCTAAAATATCTGATTTTGGACGATATTTTGAAATCGTTTTTGCAGTGTTACCACTTTCAGTTGCTGCAACAATCGCTTTAACGTTTAAGTTAAGGGCTGTGTGCGCAGCAGAAACACCAATCGCGTTCACAAGAGATGTTTCAACAAGTTTCGTACGGTCTGACAATAATTTTTTATAGTCTTGCGCTTGCTCAGCAGCAACGGCGATATTATGCATCGCTTTAACTGCTTCTTCAGGGTAAGATCCTGCAGCAGTTTCACCTGATAACATTACAGCATCAGTGCCATCATAAATGGCATTGGCAACATCCGATGCTTCAGCACGTGTCGCACGTGGATTACGTTGCATTGAATCTAGCATTTGAGTCGCAGTAATGACAGGTTTACCTAATTTATTACATTTACGAATTAAATCTTTTTGAACGATTGGAACTGTTTCAGGTGGGATTTCAACACCCATATCCCCACGTGCAACCATTAGACCATCAGAAACTTCAAGAATATCATCAATATTATCAATACCCTCTTGGTTTTCAATTTTAGGGATAATACTAATTGTGTGGTGATTTGCTTCTTCTAAAATTTTACGAATTTCTAATACGTCACTTGAACGTCTTACAAAGCTTGCAGCGATGAAATCAACATTTTGTTCAATACCAAAACGAATATCATCAGCATCTTTTTCAGTAATACCAGGTAGGTTTACACTCACGCCCGGTAAGTTTACACCTTTTTTGTTTTTAAGTTCACCAGTATTTAGGACTTTACAATGTACATGACCTGCATTGACATCAATCTCTTCAACAAGAAGCTCAATTAAACCGTCATCTAATAAGATAAATGAGCCAACGTGTACATCATTAATTAAGTTTTCATATGTGACTGAAAACATTTCTGGTGTACCTTCTACTTCAGACATGCTTACAGTTACATTAGAACCTTTTTCAAGTGTAATTAAGCCGTCTTTCATATTATGTGTACGAATTTCTGGCCCTTTCGTATCTAATAAGATACCGATATTTAAGTTTAATTTATTGGCAACTTTGCGGATGGATTCAATACGTGCACGATGTTCTTCATGTGATCCATGAGAGAAGTTTAAACGTGCAACGTTCATACCTGCTCTCATAAGTTTTTCTAACATTTCCTCTGATTCTGATGCTGGACCAATCGTACAAACAATTTTCGTTTTTTTCATGGCTATGCCTCCTATGTTAAATCGATAATTCCTTAGTTAATTCAAGCATACGTTTATTTATTTTATTCGTATCATCATTGTTAAATATTAAATCAAATTCAGTTGCAGTTAAATGGTTATCTTTAATACCTACCCCTTTAGCAGTTTCACCATTCATTAATAATTCCAACGCATAGCCTCCAAGTCTAGACGCTAGAACGCGATCGACACCTGTTGGGCTGCCACCACGTTGAATATGACCTAAAACAGAGACACGTGCATCGACATTAATGTATTTTGTCAACTCTTCAGCACATTGATTACCTGACATACATCCTTCAGCAACGATAATGATAGAATGTTTTTTACCTCGATCAATACCGTGTTGAATTTTTTCAGCAATATCTTGGATGTTATAATCTGCTTCAGGTAAAATGATTGATTCTGCACCTACTGCAAGACCTGACCATAGCGCTAAATCACCACAATCACGTCCCATAACTTCAATAATAAATGTACGCGCATGACTTGATGCAGTATCTCTAATCTTATCGACTGATTCAATAATCGTATTCAATGCAGTATCAAAACCAATTGTAAAGTCTGTCCCTTTTATATCATTATCAATAGTTCCAGGGATACCAATAGTTTGAATGTCTTGGCACTCTTCAGTGATGCGTTGTGCACCACGGTAACTTCCATCTCCACCAATGACGACAAGCCCTTCAATACCTCGTTTACGTAAATTCTCAATTCCTTTAGCTCTGACACTTTTGTCTTTAAACTCAGGGCAACGTGCAGAATATAAGAACGTTCCTCCTCGTTGAATCGTATCACCTACAGAACCAAGTTCAAGTTTATGAATATCATCATTAATTAATCCTTGATACCCTTGATATACGCCATATACTTCAATGTTGTGATAAATCGCTTTACGAACTACTGCTCGTACAGCCGCATTCATTCCCGGTGCATCTCCGCCACTTGTTAAAACTGCTATTTTTTTCATGTAGACATTCCCTTTCTCGCTTTGTTGTTACTTTAAAAATACCATAAATCTAAAAGGCAATCCATTAAAAATAGAATCAACTTTCGATGAAAACGGTTTATTACAAAAATGTCATGAATCGTTCATATTACACGTTTTCATATGTGTTTTCATTATTTGTATTATGACATCCTAATTGTGCATTTTAACTTATAAATGATGTCATATTCTAACGGTTTCTCTGAAAGGACCCTCTCTTTAAATATAGCGCACACGTAGTTGGTTCACCAAGTTTCAATCTATGTGACTTAGTAGTGTAGAACCTCTTGCTAAATTTAAAAGCCCCCAAATTCATATTGTATGACTTTGGAAGGCTTTATGTTGTGTTGTCGAAAAAATCTAATACGTAAAATCACGCTTCTACATACGTACCCATTTTTCTAAATTTATTAAAGCGATCTTCTTTAATCGCATCTGGACTCATAGTTTCAAAATCTTTTAAATGCGTCGCAAATTTCTCTTTAATATGCTTTGCTTGTAATTCAATATCCTGATGCGCACCACCAAGTGGTTCATTTACCACTTCATCAATAATATTGAGTTCTTTTAGATCATAAGCCGTTATTTTCATAGTCTCTGCTGCGATTTTAGCTAATGAACTATCTTTCCATAAAATACCAGCTGCCCCTTCTGGAGAAATAACAGAATATGTACTATTTTCAAGCATCAGTATGCGGTTACTCACACCAAGGCCAAGCGCACCACCACTTCCGCCTTCTCCAATAACAATAGCGATGACCGGAACTGTTAAGCCGGCCATTTCAATTAAGTTACGCGCAATCGATTCACTTTGACCTCGTTCTTCTGCTGCTTTACCTGGGTATGCACCTTTGGTATCAATAAATGTAAAGATGGGACGTTGGAATTTCTCAGCTTGCTTCATCAAACGCAATGCTTTTCGATATCCTTCGGGATGTGCCATTCCAAAGTTACGATAAATATTATCTTTCGTGTCTTTACCACGTTGTTGACCAATTACTGTTACAGGTAGCCCATTAAAATAAGCAATACCACCTATAATGGCCGGATCGTCACGAAAGTTACGATCTCCATGAAATTCAATAAAATCATCAAAAATATGCGGAATATAATCAAGTAACGTTGGTCGCTCTTGTAAACGAGCAATCTGTACACGATCCCACGGTTTTAAAGTTGTGTATACTTTTTCTTTCTCTGTCAGTAATGCTGCTTCTAACATTTCAATTTCATCAGATAAATCTACGTCATTTTTAGATTGTGCTTCTTTTAGTGAGTCGATTTTATTTTTAATTTCTTGAATTGATTTTTCAAATTCTAGCATTACGATTTCACCTCACTATGCATTGCTAACAGTTGTGCTAACGTTTGCTTCATTTCACTGCGATGTACCACTTTATCAAGTTGGCCATGTTCAAGTAAAAATTCTGCAGTTTGGAAATCATCAGGCAATTTTTCATTAATCGTTTGTTCTATAACACGACGACCTGCAAACCCAATTAATGCTTTAGGTTCAGCTAAATTGATGTCTCCTACAGAAGCAAAACTTGCCGAAACCCCACCTGTTGTTGGATGCGTCATATATGAAATAAATAAAAGTCCAGCTTCAGAATGTTTTTCTAAAGATACACTCGTTTTAGCCATTTGCATTAAAGAAATAATACCTTCTTGCATACGTGCACCGCCTGAAGCAGTAAATAATACAAATGGTAATTGGTGCTCAGTACAATGATCAACAATTCTACAAATCTTTTCACCTACAACTGAACCCATACTTCCCATTCTAAAACGTGAATCCATCACACCTACACCAAATTCAATACCATTAATTTTAGCTGTACCTGTGACAACCGCTTCATTCAATCCCGTTTTAGCTTGATCTTTTTCAACTTTCTCCTCATAACTCGGAAAGTTTAGAGGATTAGCAGAAGTCATGCCTTTATCAAACTCTTTAAACGACCCTTCATCTGAAATCGCCTCAATACGACTGTGTGCGGATAAAGGGATATGGTGGTCACAATTGAAGCACACGTTCAAGTTTTCAGTGAGTTCCTTCGTATACATAATTTTTTTACAATTAGGACACTTGGTCATAATCCCTTCAGGAACATCATTTTGTTTCGAATCTTGAACAGTGACGTATTTTTTCTTTTTTGAATTTCGATTGAAAAAATCTTTAAACATACTTTTACCTCCACACTACCTTTATCTCTGTGTTATTTAAGGTCAGTTAATGTTAACGTTTTTTGATAGATATCTTCAGGATCTACATCAATGCGTGCGACACCAGATTCCATCGCAGCTTTAGCAACCTCTCTTGCTACAGAAGGTGCTACACGTTTATCAAAAGGACCTGGAATCACGTAATCTGCATTAAGTTCCTCATCTGATACTAAACTCGCAATGGCTTTCACAGCCGCTTGTTTCATTTTTTCATTGATATGTGTTGCACGTACATCTAAAGCACCTCTAAAGATGCCAGGAAACGCTAATACATTATTAATTTGATTTGGAAAGTCTGAACGCCCTGTTCCAATCACTTTTGCGCCAGCTGCTTTAGCAAGGCTTGGTGTAATTTCTGGGTTTGGATTTGCCATCGCAAAGATTATTGGATCATCTGCCATCGTTTTAACCATATCTTCAGTTAAAATATTCGCTACTGATACACCAATAAAGACATCTGCATCTTGAATAACATCTACTAATTTCCCATCTATTTTGTCTTTATTTGTCCATTTCGCAACAAAGTCTTTTGTAGGGTTCATTCCATGTGGACGCCCCTCATAAATCGCACCTTGTGAATCACACATCACCATATTTCTAACTCCATATGAATAAAGGAGTTTGACTATAGCGATACCTGCTGCACCCGCACCATTTAAGACAACGCGAATATCTGCAATATCCTTGTTAACGATACGTAATGCATTCATTAAACCTGCCATTGTTACAATTGCGGTTCCGTGTTGATCATCGTGAAAGACTGGAATTTTCGTTTCTTTCTTTAATCTTTCTTCAATTTCGAAACAACGTGGGGCTGAGATATCCTCTAAATTAATGCCACCAAAGTTAGGCTCTAAAAGCTTAACCGTACGAATGATTTCTTCAGTATCTGTAGTTGAAAGTGATAACGGAATGCCATCTACACCAGAAAAACTTTTAAATAAAACAGCTTTTCCTTCCATTACAGGAATACTTGCTTCAGCACCTATATTTCCTAAGCCTAACACAGCAGTACCATCAGAAATCACCGCAACTGTGTTACTTTTCATTGTATAATCATAAACACTTTCAGGGCGTTCATGGATATCCTTACATGGTTCAGCAACACCAGGAGAATAAGCTAAACTTAGTTCTTCTTTGTTGGTTACTTTTACTTTTGGTGCCACACCTAATTTCCCTTGGTTTTCTTTATGCATATGTAAAGCATCGTCTCTTAAAGACATTCATTATCAACTCCCGTATTTACTGTCACATCTTCTAGACTGCCGAACAGTCGAACTTAAACGTCATTATACTATACGTCATAAAAAATTGATATACAAATTACATTTTCAACACTCTTATAATAATCTTATATTTTTCGGGCTCATAGATTGAATGAGCGTTTGTATGTGACGTTTCTCTATAATCCCTAGATTAAATGTTTGTTTAGCATCATTATCAAAAAACACAACATGTACGCCATCCTTTAGGCCTGATGGTACATCACTTTGATAGATGTATTGATTTAAGTCATCGCTTAATTTTTCTCTAATAACAATTTTTCGTGTAGCAGCCAGCTTGTCTTTTTCAAATTGTTCTAAACCTTTAAAACTATTGATAACAATTTGAACCTTATTGTTGCGACGTTCAAACTTTCCTTCCACAACATAAAATTGATGTTTATCAATACGAGAACCTATCGTTTGATACAAATTCGGGAATATAACACCATCCAATTGTCGTACACCGTCATTTAAAACTACAAAAGCCATTTGCTGTCCTTTTTTAGTGCGGATAACTTTTAAATCTTCAAGCATAACGAGTATAGGTTCGTTATGCGCTTTCATGGTCAATGGAAAGACTCCAAGATATTGTTTGCGTTCAAAAGCTTTTTCTGCGGGGTGTTTTGACACGTAAAACCCTAAATAATGTTTTTCGTAATTCGATTTTTGTTGATCAGGCATTTCCTCAGTTTCATCATATTCTTGTTTTGTAGTAGAAAATGCTTCTAAAAATGTTTGGTCTAAGTCAGACTGAATATCACTGACTTTATCAATAGATTGTAAAAGTGTTGCCCGATTTTTATTAAAACAATCCATCGCCCCTGATAGTATCAAAGCTTCTAATAAGCGTCTTGAACGCACTCTTCCAGGTATTCTCTGACAAAAATCAAACAGGTCTTTGTACGGCCCATTCTCTTGACGCTCTTTCACAATCGTTTGCACACTTTGATAACCCACGCCTTTAATGGATCCTAATGAAATATAGATTTGATTTTTATAAGTGCGATACCGCCAATGGCTATAATTAATATGCGGCCCATTAATTTCTATATTTTGATGTTTTGCTTCATAAATCATTTGTGAAGTTTTAACTTCATTACCAATCACATTGCTTAAAATATTTGCATAGAAAAATGGTGCATAGTGTACTTTTAAATAAGTCATAATGTAGGCAATTTTAGAGTAACTTACAGCATGTGCTCTTGGGAACCCGTAATCTGCAAACTTTAAAATCAGGTCAAAAATTTCTTCACTTAGGGCTTTCTGATAACCTTTTTTTGATGCGCCTTCGATAAAATGTTGCCGTTCATTTTCTAGAACTGCTCTATTTTTCTTACTCATTGCACGTCTTAAAATATCTGCTTCTCCGTAACTAAACCCAGCAAATTGGCTCGCGATTTGCATGATTTGTTCTTGATAAATAATAACGCCATAGGTCTTTTTTAAAATAGGTTCTAAATCAGGATGCAAGTACGTAACTGTAGTAGGTTCATGACGACGTTTAATATATGTTGGGATTTCTTCCATTGGACCAGGTCTATATAAAGAGGTTACGGCAACGATATCTTCAAAATGTTGTGGCTTTAATTTTTGAAGTACCCGACGTACGCCTTCAGATTCGAGTTGAAATATTCCCGTACTCTCTCCCTTAGAAAGCAACTGAAAAACTGCTTTATCATTGAAAGGAATGGCTTCAATATCAATGTGAACACCCAAATTTTGATGCACTTGTTTGACTACTTGATGAATAATGGTTAAGTTTCTTAAGCCTAAAAAATCAATTTTCAAAAGACCTAGACGTTCAGCTTCTGTCATTGTCCATTGGGTAAGTAGACCTGTCTCCCCTTGCACTAAAGGAATCGTTTCATATAATGGTTGGTCATTAACGATAACCCCTGCGGCATGTGTGGAGGTGTTTCGCGGTAAACCTTCTAATTTTTTACATAACTCAAACCATTGTTCGTGACGATGATTACGGTGCACAAATTGTTGAAATGCTTCTGAGGTATAAGCTTCATCCAAAGTGATACCAAGTTTACTTGGGATAAGTTTAGAAGCTTCACTTAACGTTGCTTCATCAAATCCCATGACACGACCTACATCTCGCGCTACTGCTTTTGCTAAAAGATGACCAAATGTAACGATTCCTGCCACTTTGAATGCACCATACTTTTCTTGAACATAATGAATGACTTTTTCACGTTGCGTATCTTCAAAATCAATATCAATATCTGGCATTGTTACACGTTCAGGATTTAAAAAACGTTCAAATAGTAAATCATATTTTAAGGGGTCAATCGTTGTGATATTTAATAAATAACTGACTAAGGAGCCTGCAGAAGAACCCCGACCAGGCCCGACCATAACTCCATTATTTTTGGCATAATTAATAAGATCACTCACAATTAAGAAATAATCACTATACCCCATGGTTTTTATCGTTTGAAATTCGTGAGCTAGGCGCTCTTGATACATTCGAGAAGTTAAATGTCGGCGTGTTAATGCATTTTGTAATTGCTCCCATAAGAAAGTATCTGCATCCATCCCTTGCGGTGTTTTAAATTCTGGTAATAAAGGTTGATGATAGACAAGTTCGGCCTTACAAAGATTCGCAATTTCATCAGTTGTCGTCAACCATTCAGGAGGTAAATTCATAGCTTGTAATGATTCTATCGTTTTAAAGTGGCATTCAGATGCTTGTTCCATATCCATGAGGTTCAATTTAGTGTTGTCTCGAATGGCACCTAGTACTGCTACAGTGTCTTTATCGTCCGGTGTTTCATAATATGTCGCTTCTATCCAAGTTTTTGAGACGTTATCAAGGGTCGAACGGTGATCCGTGTAAACAGAAGTCGTTTGAGGTAGAGCATCAAACCAAGAAGCCACCTCTTGATTAACATCTTTAAATATTGCCACTGTATGCGCGCTATATTGAGGTAAATCATGGATATTAACTTGTAAAGTTTCATGTAAGTTTATTTCTGAAGATAAGCGATATAATCCTTTTAATCCTTCATTATTTTTAGCGAGCAAGACAACCTCTTTTTCTATTAATCCATCAGTCACATGTATCGTAAGCCCTAAAATAGGATGAATACCAACTTTTACACACATATCGTAAAACTGGGGAATACCATACATGACATTAAGGTCAGTAAGTGCAATGGCTGTGTAACCTTCTTGTTTGGCTTTAACTACAATACGCTCAATCCGAATACTTGAATTGAGCAAATCATATGAGGAATGTATATTTAAATGCGCAACCATTGCAATACCTCCTTTTAGTTTAATTTCATTTTTAAAGCTTGTGTTAGAGATTCAAAAGTCTCCCAATCACTAACCGAAACGCCCGAAGCATTTGGATGTCCGCCACCGCCAAACTTCTCGGCTATATCATTAATTACTATTTGTTTAGAACGAATACGACAACGAATTTCATTACCTTCATCCACAGCAAACACCCAAATTTTTAAACCTTTGATCTCAGCTATGCTATTCACGAATAACGATGCTTCATTCGGTGCAATTTGATGTGATTCTAGAACATCTTTCGTTATTTTAACTTTACAAAAACCATCGTTATCTAATTCAAAATGCTGTAACACGTATCCTTGAAATGCTAATAAATATGGCTCTTTCTCAGCCATTGCATTTAATAGCGCATGGTGATCAATGTTATGTTCCAACAATGAAGCTGCCGCCTGCATCGTTTTAGGCTTCGTATTATTGAATAAAAATCGTCCAGTATCTCCTACAATACCTAAATATAATGCACTTGCGATTGCACTATTGATATAGTGTAAATCACCCGATTCTTCTATCAATGAATAGATAATTTCACTTGTAGACGAAGCGTTTGTATCAACATAATTTACCATACCATATTGGTCAACAGGTGGATGATGGTCTATTTTAATAAGATAATCTCCAAAATGATATCGGTCATCATCGATTCTAGGGGCATTAGCCGTATCACAAACAATCACTAAGGCATGTGCATACACTTCATCTGCGATTGTATCCATTTCTCCAAATAAAGTTAATGTTGGTTCATTAGCCCCTACACAATACACTTGTTTTTCCGGATACTTTGCTTGAATATATTTTTGTAAACCTGTTTGAGACCCTAATGCATCAGGGTCAGGTCTGACATGTCGATGAATAATTATCGTTTCATATTCTTTTATTTTTAATTGTATTTCTTCAAACTGATTCATGTTAACACTTCCTTAATTGTCCAATAATTGACACATGAGTAAAGCAGTCGCTACAGGTTGTTGACCACTTTGCATCGTCACTTCTAGTTTTGCGAAATTTCTTCCCATATCCAATATATTGTATAGTACTTCGATTTCATTTTCTATTTGTACTGTTTTAATGTAAAAAATATTCAAGCTTTCTATCATAACTTCTAGTTTCTTTTGTTTACGCATGACATATTTGATTGTTTCTTCAATAATTGCGACCGAAACTGATTTACTTAATGTTCCGAATTGATTCGTTAGCTGTGGTGTAATTTGAACATGAATTTGATTATTACGAATATCAATATGCTTCGCCACTTGATCATTAATGGTTTCGCCAACTTGAGGTTGTCGTCCTGCAATCTGCATCGCCTTTAAAACATCTTCACGAGATATAACACCAATGAGTTTTTTATCCGCTGCGGTTACGGGGAGTAATTCTATGCCTTCCCATATCATTGAATGGGCACAACTCGCTACTGTCGTACTTAATTGCGCACTCATTGGTGGTTTTGTCATCACACGGCTTAAAGGAGCTTTAGGTGATTGACTTAAAATATCTTTACTAGTAATGATACCCGTTAATTTCATTTCTTCGTCAACGATAGGAAACCTAGAATGTCCTGTTTCTTGCGCTTTTTTACGTACTTCTTTGACGGGCATCGTATCAAATAAATAAGACGTTTCTTCTATTGGAATGACAATATCTTCTACTAATAATATCTCTTTCTTAATCATTTGATTGTACATGGCACGATTAATGATATTTGCAACCATAAATGTATCATAATTAGATGAAATAATTGGCAGATCATGTTCATCAGCATATTGTTTAATTTCTTGAGATGTTTCAAAGCCGCCTGTAATTAAGACGGCGCTTCCTTTATTTAATGCTGCTTTTTGAACATCTTCTCTATTCCCAACTATCAACAATGTATTTTTTGAAACATAATTGACAACGTTGTCTTTTTCCATCGCACCAATGGCAAATTTAGTAAGCGAATTGAATTGACCACCTCGACCAGCAATTAACTGGCCATCCACAATTTTGGCGATTTCACCAAATGTAAGCACATCTAACTGTTCACGTGTCTTCTTTTCTATGCGCACTGTACCCACTCGATCAATTGTAGCCACTAGACCACGTTGTCCAGCGTCTTTTATAGCTCGATATGCTGTCCCTTCTGAAACATCTAAATCTTTTGCTATTTTTCGAACCGAAATCTTTTGACCGATTGATAGCTTTTCAATATGTTTAATAATTTGTTCATGTTTTGTCATCTTATACTACCTCAACAATTATAGGGATAAAATTTTAAGTAGACCCGCTTCCTTGATGTCATTGTCTTCATTATTATACATTTTTTTATACCTTAATGTGAAAGAGAAATATTATATTACAAGCAGAAGTTTAATGGATTTTTGTAAATTATTTGTTTAAAATAAAATAAAAAGGAGGAATGTATGATGCATACACATATTTTACTCGCCGTTGATCCTGATTTAGAAAATGTCAAAGCAATCGAAGAAGTTCAAAAACTGTCAGGTCCCTCCACGATTGTAACTTTATTACACGTCATCGGCGAACAAGATGTTCAAGCCTCTGTACGACTAGGAACACATGTAAATGAACTGAAACATTTACGAAGTGAAAAAATGTCGGAAACCAAACAACGACTTGACGCTGCCAATATTCAATATGAAGAAATTATTGAACGCGGAAACCCTAAAGAGAAAATCGTTGCTTACGCGAATAGCGGTCGCTATGATATTGTCGTTTTAAGTAACCGTAAAGCTGAAGAAAATAAAAAATTTGTTTTAGGTAGTGTAAGTCACAAAGTCGCAAAACGTGCGAAAATACCAGTCCTTATTGTTAAGTAAAAGAAGGACTAAACAAAACACAATTTAATACTTTAGAACGTGAAAACCTTCAAAGTGATACGAATCAACTTTGAAGGTTTTTAAGTTTGAATAACGTCTTACTTGCAATAACAGTAGTAATTATTTACACCAATTGAACTGCTTCACCTGGTTTTAATATTTGCACCTCTCCATGTGTCACAGCATTTTTAAATGCTTCAGGATCTTGTTTAATAACTGGGAATGAATCAAAGTGAATCGGCACACTAATTTTAGGCTTAATGAAGTGATTCACTGCATAGCTTGCATCTTCTATACCCATCGTAAAATTATCACCAATTGGAACAAAACACACATCTACTGGGTGACGTTCGGCGATTAACTTCATATCGCTGAATAAACCTGTATCTCCTGTATGATAAATCATTTTACCTTCAAGTTTTAGAAGAACACCCATAGGCATACCCAAATAAATTGGTTTGCCATCATCATCCATTAAGCTTGAACTATGAAACGCTTGGACAAATTTTAATGTACCAAAATCAAAAGTCCATTGTCCGCCAATATTCATGCCATGCACATTTTCAATCCCATGTGCTGAACTTAGATAATTCGCTACTTCTGCCGTACCAATGACTGTGGCATTCGTACGTTTGGCAATGTCAATCGTATCTCCAAAATGATCCTCGTGACCGTGCGTTAATATGATATAATCCACATCAAGGTTTGAGGCATCTAAGTCTGATAATACATTACCTGTTATAAATGGATCAATGATGCCTGATTTGCCATTTGCCTCAAAATACACTGTTGATTGTCCGTGAAAAGATAGTTTCATTATGCATCCTCCTTTTTGTTACTTTCACTATACCACGTCTTTACCCCCAACACACATTCTTACAAATTGAATTGTTGTTCATTCTTATTTAGAATAAAAGTATTAAGGAGGCGTTATAAATGAATCAAATTGAACAATTGGTTTCTAAATTAAATGAAGCACAAGTGGATGCAGCTTGGATAAGTCATCCAATTAATATTTTTTATTTCACTGGATATAAAAGTGAGCCCCATGAGCGCTTGTTCGCATTGTTAGTCAAAGCGTCAGGTGAATGCGTTTTATTTTGCCCACAATTAGAAGTCGAAGAAGTAAAAGCATCTCCATTTGAAGGAACTATCATAGGGTATTTAGATACCGAAAACCCTTATCAAAAGTATGATGCATCCATTAAGACAATGTTTATTGAAGAAAATCATCTTACATATCGTCGTTATCAAGAACTTACTAAAGCATTTCATATTAACGCAGTATATCCTGTTGATCCTATCATACAAGAAATGAGAAATATAAAAACGGAACACGAAATCAACATCTTATCTAAAGCCGCACAACTAGCAGACGAATGTATGAGAATCGGAGAAGCTTTCTTAAAAGAAGGTGTCACTGAAAGAGAAGTTGTTAATCATATTGAAAATGAAATTAAAGCATTCGGTGTCAACGAGATGAGCTTTGATACGATGGTACTATTTGGAGATCACGCTGCAGCGCCTCATGGTACACCTGGTGAACGTCAATTAAAAAACAATGAATTTGTACTGTTTGATCTAGGTGTTATTTATCAGAATTATTGCAGTGACATCACACGAACAATCGCTTTTGGCCACCCTAGCGATGAAGCACAAAAAGTATATGACATCGTTAAAAAAGCAGAACAAGAAGCTATTAATAAAATAAAGCCTGGTGTTAAAATTAGTGACATCGATATAACTGCGCGTCAAATCATTTCAGACGCTGGGTATGGTGAATATTTCCCACATCGCCTAGGACATGGCCTAGGACTAGAAGCGCATGAATATCAAGATATATCTGAAACTAATGATAATGTTTTAGAAGAAGGTATGGTCATTACTATAGAACCTGGTATATACGTTCCGGGTATCGTTGGTGTCCGTATTGAAGACGATATACTTGTGACCAAAAATGGCTATCAATCTTTATCTTCATATCAGAAATAACACCTCCGTCAGACACATTGCGTTGTTCATGTGAAGTACAGATGTCTTTCATATCGATGTGATTCTCATTGAATAGCATTTACTTTTAGATTTACTCGTAAATACTTACACTTTGAGCTCAAACGGAACATAGATTATGCCTTCACTCGTCATCTTTAAATACGTGTTGAAGGCATTTATTGTGTGAACACATTGATGTACGATGTGGAGCTTATCTAATTTTTATGCATTCTCACTATTATTGGTGAAAACTACCGTAACGATGAATAGGGTGGGCACTGACATCAGTTCCCCACCCTATTAAGTGTTCGTAAGATTTTATTTATTATTTTAGCACTTCTGCAACTGGCGTAAATGATTTATTAAACGCCTCTGCAACAGCTTTGTTCGTCACTAAGCCATTAAACGTGTTTAATCCTTGTGATAAAGGTACGTTGTCCGTAAGTGCTTGTTTGTATCCTTTATTTGCTAATTGTAAAGCATATGGTAGTGTTGCATTGTTTAAACCAATCGTTGATGTACGTGGTACAGCTCCTGGCATATTGGCAACCGCATAATGCACAACCCCATGTTTAATATAAGTTGGGTCATCGTGTGTAGTAATACGGTCAGTAGTTTCAAAAATGCCACCTTGGTCGATTGCAATATCAACTACAACAGAACCCGCTTTCATTTGTTTAATCATATCTTCAGTAACAAGTTTAGGTGCTTTAGCGCCAGGAATCAGCACAGCACCAATCACTAAATCACTTGCTTTGACATGTTCTTCAATATTAAGTGGGTTAGACATAATCGTATGTACACGGCCATCAAATAACTCTTCAAGTTGTTGTAAACGTTTAGGATTTACATCTAAAATCGTTACATCTGCACCTAATCCTAAAGCAATGCGTGCCGCATTAGTACCTGCTTGTCCACCACCAATAATTGTAACTTTACCTTTTTGAACACCAGGTATACCACCTAATAGAATGCCCATGCCACCGTTAAATTTTTGTAAGAACTGCGCACCAATTTGAGCTGACATACGTCCAGCAACTTCACTCATTGGTGTTAAAAGTGGTAATGAACGATCAGCGAGTTGAACTGTTTCATAAGCAATTGCTACCACTTTCTTTTCGATAAGCGCTTCAGTTAATTCTGGCTCATTTGCTAAATGTAAATAAGTGAATAAAATAAGCCCCTCTTTAAAGAAGCCGTATTCTTCTTTTAAAGGCTCCTTCACTTTAATCACCATATCTACGTCCCATACTTGCGCTTGACTTTCAATGATTTCTGCACCAGCTTCGATATAATCAGCATCTTCAAAAAAAGACCCCATACCAGCTGATTTTTCGACGAGAACTGTATGACCAGCCTCAACTAATGCGTGGACACCACTTGGTGATAACCCCACTCGATTTTCATTATTTTTTATTTCCTTAGGAATACCAATTTTCATTCTCCCTGCACCTCCCAAGACTAATGATAACGCATGTATAATGTAAGCGCAATCATAAGATTGGTTTCTTTTTGTAACATATGATAATTGGCAGAATTTACAAAAAATATGATATAATTAAAGTGAAATAAGAAAGGAGTTTTTGCCATGTTAATGTACAAAAATATTCTAATCGCTGTAGATGGTTCACACGAAGCAGAATGGGCTTTCAACAAAGCAGTAGCAGTGGCTAAACGTAACGATGCCAAACTTACTATCATGAATGTCATTGATTCTCGTACGTATACTTCTTTTGAAGTTTATGATTCTAATTTCACAGAGAAATCTAAATCATTTGCGGAGAAACTATTAGATGGGTATCGTAAGATTGCTGAAGAAGAAGGCGTGGCACATGTTGAAACGAAACTCGAATTCGGTTCACCTAAATCAATTATTCCTAAAAAAGCGAGTGAAGAAGGCAGTATTGATTTAATCATGTGTGGTACTTCTGGATTAAATGCTGTAGAGCGCTTTATTGTAGGTTCTGTATCAGAAGCAATTGTTCGTCATGCTGAATGTGATGTATTAGTTGTCCGTACAGAACAAATTCCAGAAACATTCGAGCCTCGAGTTGCTACAAAAGAACTCCTACAAGATCATAATATTTAATACAAAATGTTAAAAAAAGGGTTGGGCTTATGCCCACCCTTTTTTAATAGTAAAACTGCCTACTTAAAGGTAGGCAGCACTACTTATATATTAAAGATTACCGAAAGTCATAACGTCACGTGCAATCATCACTTCTTCATTAGTTGGAATTACTAAAACTTTTACAGGTGAATGTGGGTAATTCAATTCAGCTTCTTTACCACGTAACCCATCGTTTTTACGAGGATCCCAATAAACGCCCATAAATTCTAATCCTTCTAATACACGCGCACGAATCACATCTGAGTTCTCACCTACACCTGCTGTGAAGACGATGACATCTACCCCATGCATACGTGTCGCATATGAACCCATATACTTGTGAATACGAGATGCGAAGACTTCAAGTGCTAATTCCGCACGTGCATTACCATTGCTAGCATCGTCCTCAATATCACGTAAATCACTTGATGTACCTGTAATACCTAACAAACCAGACTCTTTATTCAATGTATTTAATACTTCGTCTGCAGTTTTACCTGTTTTTTCCATAATGAATGGAATAAGGGCAGGGTCAATATTACCTGAACGTGTACCCATTGTTACACCTGCTAAAGGCGTGAAGCCCATAGATGTATCCACAGATTCGCCACCATCAATAGCTGCAATTGACGCACCATTACCAATGTGGCAAGAAATAATACGTAATTCCTCAACAGGTTTACCTAACATTTCTGCTGCACGTTGTGAAACATATTTATGACTTGTACCATGGAAACCATATTTACGAATACCATAATCTTTATAGTAATTGTAAGGTAAGCTATAAAGAAATGCAGATTCAGGCATAGTTTGGTGGAATGACGTATCGAAAACTGCTACGTGAGGGATGTTTGGTAATAGTTTTCTAAACGCTTCGATACCCATTAAATTCGCTGGGTTATGAAGTGGTGCTAAGTCTGTTAATTTTTTGATATCAGCAACTACATCATCTGTTACAAGCTCTGATTCAGGGAAACGTTCACCACCATGTACAACACGATGACCTGTACCATCAATATCATTGATATCGTTAATAATACCATGTGCTTGTAAACTATCTAACATCATATTTACAGCTTCTTCATGGTCTTTAATGTCTTTAACTTCTTTTACTTTCTCTCCGTTCACTTCGATAGTGAAAATAGAATCTTTTAATCCTATGCGCTCGATTAAACCTTTTGTAATCATTTTTTCTTCAGGCATTTCAATTAATTGAAACTTTAATGATGAGCTACCAGCGTTAATCGCTAAAATTAACTTAGACATGTAAACGTCCTCCAATATTTATAAGTTTTATATCCAAAATCTATTTAAACATTATCACAGTTTGATTTCAAGAGTGACACAGATTATTTTTTTGGATGATTTTTTTGCATCCATTCATTTAATTCACTTAAGAAATTTTGAAAGTTTTGTGGCTGTTTTAAATCTGGAATATTTGCAAGTAAAACTTCGACAGGATGGGTAATACCCTGTGCTTTCTTTTGTAAAACGAGCAATGATTTTTGTGCACGTTCACTTTTAAATAAATTTTTAGGTAAATGAAGGAAAGCTTGCATTTCAGTTTCTGTTGCAATGAAATTTTGCAACTGTTTCACTTTGGCATCTTCAAATAGTGCACGTGGTACGACTAAAAATGCAAAACCTGATGGTTTAAGTGCTGTTATCGCTTGTTCAATAAACAAATGATGCGCGTAACTGTGACCTTCTTTAAAACCTAATTTCATTTCATGACTACGTTCATCAACTGGGTAATACCCGATTGGTAGGTCTCCAATCACTACATCTGCCTCCTCAAAAGGTAATGGCATAAGTGCATCTTGAGGATAGACATCGAAAGGAATTTCAAGAAAATTAGCTAAATGTATACTTAAGCGCGATAAAACTGGATCCACTTCAACCAAATGATGCATTAATGTTTTCTCAGACATGACTTCGTTTACAGTAGCACTTAAGTGCCCTGCTCCACTACCTAAGTCTGCGATGTGAAGTGCCTCACTATCAGTTTCAAATTGAGAAATTAAATATCCTAAAATCAAACCAATTGAATCTGGTGTAATTTGATGGTTCGCCTGCACCTCTTCTTTTTGTAATTGGCTCAAATAAGCAAATTGAAATGCTTTGCGTCGATCTTGTAATGTAGATTGTTCTAAGACATCACGTTCTTTAGTATACAACTGTTCCATCGAAAGACCTAAATTCTCTATAAAACTTTGACCATTTTCATCGTTCAGTTGCTTCGTAGTCTCATCCAACTTTTTAAAAAGTTGTTCCATAATTGAAGTTGGTTGTGTCATTGTTTACTTCCTTTCAAAAAATAAAGGGGTGGGACTTGAACGTCCTCGCCCCGAATACATCAACCTTAATGCATTACATTAATAGTTGTTTATATTTCAAAAACAGATACTTCAAATATACCCGTTTTTAATGACTATGATAATTTTCGATATGCGTCTAATGCTGCTTCAAAATTTGGAAAATCTGTACCTTCAGATACAATTTCTTTATATACTACTTTATTGTTTTCATCTAAAACAAAAACTGAGCGTGCAAGTAATTGAAGTTCATCCATTAAAACGCCATAAGCCTTACCAAAAGAATGTGATTGGTAGTCACTTAACGTGATAACATTATCTAAACCGTTTGATGCACACCATCTTTTTTGAGCAAATGGTAAATCTAGAGATAATGTTAAAACATAGCCATCTTCATCATTCGCTTGTTCATTAAATTGACGTGTTTGTTGATCACAAACACCTGTGTCAAGAGATGGTACCACATTTAATAATTTTTTCTTCCCATCAAATTGAGATAACGTAACTTGTTGTAGCGCTTGATCAACGACTTTGAAATCTGGAGCTTGATCCCCTACATTCACCTCGTTACCTAACAATGTAACAGGATTTTGTTTAAATGTAATTTGTGCCATAACTGTATTGCCTCCTTAAATAAATCCGAGTCAATTTTATTATACGAGTTATGTAATGACTTCGCACGTCATAGACCTTCGTTTTCTTGAATATATTTTAAATATTTATTCTTAATCACAACTGTATCTGCAAAATAATCATGTACACCAATGTGTTTAGGTGTGAAAAACACTGCTAAATATGGTAATCCGAGTAGAATGTTAGATATAATGCGACCAATCCATTCTCTAAATATAACGTCAGACCATAGTGGCTTTTTTAAGTCCTTACGATAAACCTTGATGCCTAAAATCATTTTTCCAAGTGTTTGTTGGAAGTATTTCGTCATTAAGACGAAATATAAGAAATATAATAATGCATTCAGTATATGTGTAAGGCTAAAATAAGATATCCACAATTTAAATTCATCTGCCCCTGTAAACACTAAAATAGGGTTCAAAATGATATTAAACACTGACCACAAAATAAGTAAGTCTATGATATAACTCAAAAAACGACGGCCAAATCCTGCATAGAAAAATGCATTTAACTCATATTTATGTTTCGTCAAAAATGTAGATGCCGGCGGGTGTGCATGATATACATTATTTGATGTATTATGATGGTATTCATTGATTGTCATGCTTACCACCTACCCCTCATATAAATACATTGGACGCGTGTCCGAGTTATTATTTAAAATTTGTTTGATTTCAGTGAAATTCGCTTGAATATTTTCTAATGTCGCTTTCATTCCGAATATAGAGCCAAGTCCTTGTTGAGATTCATCAAACGTAATCACTTGAGGGTTTTTAACTTTCATTTCTTTTCCCATCGCTTTTATCGCATCTTCTTTATATCCAATTTCATCAATTAAATGATTCGCTTTCGCTTGTTGCGCGCTATAAATACGGCCATCAGCAAGTTTACGTACTTTTTCTTCAGACATATGACGTCCTTCTTTGATTACTTTCACAAATTGATCAAAACTATCTTTATTTATAGACTGTAGTATTTCACGTTCTTCATTGGTCATTTCACGTTCTGGACTCAAAATATCTTTATGATTGCCAGATTTAATCGTATTGGTTTTAATACCAAGGTTATTTAATAACTCTGAATAATCCTTTGCTTTCATAATGACACCGATAGAACCTGTTAATGTTTGTGGACCTGCGTAAATTTTATCCGCTGGCATGGAAATATAATACCCCCCTGAAGCGGCAAGTGTTTCCATTTGAACATAGATTTTTTTACCCTTATCTTTAACTTCTTTTAATTTTTGATAAAATTCATCACTTTCATATGTACTTCCACCCGGAGAATTGACTACTAATAAGACCCCTTTAATAGAATCATCTTTTTTAATTGTTTCAAGTTGTTTCAACGCCGATTTATGATTATAACCTTCACCTCCACCAAATAAACCACCTGATGATTCACCCGAGATTTCACCTTTAACCACAATCTCAGCAATTTGATGAGATGGATCTCCGTTTTTAACTACGGATGTAGGTGCTTGATCGAGATCATTCAAACTGCCATTAAAAACATTTGAAACCAATGTTGTCACAACACTCATGACAATACCACCAAATACAATCACCGCAGCTAATATGATTGCTACAATTCTTTTAGACATACTAAACTCCCTTTCATTTTAATCAATAATGCTTTCCAATTATTTTATCATTTATTTCATAGTTTTGAAAAACATTATTAAAAAACCTTGTTGTCGCACATTTTATATAACAAAAAGAATTGAGTAGACTGAACCACTCAATTCTTTAGACCTTGTCATAAGGTAGTTGCTAGATTTAGAAAAGCCACAAGTTCACATAATCATAAGCATTTTTTAGGATGAGCACTAATGTAACTACGACAAATAATAGCTTTACATAACTTACGCCCTTACGAATGGCAAATTGCGCTCCTGCATAAGAACCTAGTATCGAACTTATCGCTAGAATTAAACCGAGCACGTAATCGACGTGTCCTAAAAACATGAACATGAAGAGCGAACCTATGTTTGAGGCGAAGTTTAATACTTTTGCATTTCCTGCTGCACTTAAAAAGTCAAAGCCCATGATAAGTAGGGCAAACATTAAAAATGACCCCGTGCCGCCTCCTAGAAAACCATCATAAAACCCTATTATCATAATTAATAGGATAAAGATGATTGATTTCAAGAGCGTGAACGTTAAAACCGTACGTTCAGACCCCCACTCTTTTTTCAGCAACGTATATATTAAAACGCCAGTAAGTATGATAATGACAAGCGGTTTGAGCACATGTGAGGGTAAGAAAACAGCTAAAGACGTACCACCGACTGCTGCTAAAAAAGATAATGGAAATAGTTTTCCAACGAGTGGTAAATCTACTTTCTTCGCACGCACAAAACGAAAAGCACTAGTTAATGAACCAAATGCACTTGCCATTTTATTCGTTCCGAGCGCTGTCGCTGGATTAAGGCCTAATGCAAGTAGACCGGGAATTAAGATTAAACCACCACCGCCAACAACAGCATCTATAAAAGCGGCTAGAAATGCTAAACCGATTGCAATCAAAATTAATGTTAAATCTAACTCCATCCCCTTCACCCCTTATTCAAACTAAAATAAATCATCATCCCATTCATTTTGTTTATCATCATGAAGGCGATAATTTTTATCGATAATTAATGTTTCAATATTTTTTACAGCTTCATCAATCATCGGTTCAAAATCAAAACCTGATTCATATTTAATAACTTTATCAAACTGAGGTTCCGTTACTGGATTTTTAGGTGTAAATATTGTACAACAATCTTCAAATGGTTGTATAGATGTTTCAAAAGTGCCTAACGCTTTTGCCTTGTTAATGATTTCCTCTTTATCTAATGATAATAAGGGACGTAATACTGGCGTAGAAGTGACAGCATTAATTGCATACATACTCTTTAACGTTTGGCTTGCGACTTGTCCTAAATTTTCACCATTCACAATCGCATCGGCACCAATTTGATGTACAACTTTATCGGCTATACGCATCATCATTCGACGTGTTGACGTCATCGTATAGCGTTCATGAACTACTTTATGAACTTGCTTTTGTACTTCTGTAAACGGTACGATATGCAATTTAATCGTCCCTACACGTTCGGCCATAATACGTGTTAATTCAATGACTTTTTCTTTAGCTTTTTCACTTGTAAAAGGTGGGCTATGAAAATGAATTGCTTCAATTGTCACACCACGACGCATAACTTCCATGCCAGCCACAGGAGAATCAATACCTCCGGACAACATCAGTAACGTTTTACCCCCTGTTCCTACAGGTAAGCCTCCTATGGCAGGAATCACTTTATCATACATATAAACAGCATCTAAACGTACTTCAATTTTAATTTCATGATCTGGCTGACGTACATTTACATGTATCGCGTCGTTATGTTTTAAAATCGCACCACCTACCATTCGCTGAATCGCAAATGTTTCATATTCGAATTGTTTATCAGAACGTTTCACTTCAATTTTAAAACTTTCACCTGGTTGATATTCATTTGCAAATATACGTGCATGTTCATACATCGCATCCATTGTTTTTTCAATTTTAAGAACCGGACTAATTGAATGGACACCGTATACTTTTGAGATACGTGAAATCATTTCATCGATATCTGCTTGTTCATCAAGCTCTATATACATACGATCTCGATTTGCTTTAACCTCATATCCTTTTAAAGGCATTAACGCACGTTTTACATTGGAACGTAATTGACTGACAAATGTTTTACGATTTGCCCCTTTTAATGTTAATTCTCCATATCTAACTAGAAGATGATCATAAATCATTTTCTTAGCAACTCCTCTACTTCTTGATATACTTCTTTTAACTTTTCAAAAAACAATGTCACATCTTCATTAGTCGTGTGATGATCAAATGACAATCGAATACTCCCTAAAATATTCGTTTTGTCTATCTGCATTGCATTTAAAACTTCATTTATTTTTGCATGTTTAGAAGAACATGCACTTGTCGTTGAAATCATAACATCACGTTTTGAGAATGCATTAACAAGTACCTCACCACGTACACCCGGAAAACTAATATTTAATATATGAGGTGACGCATTCTTAGGTGAGTTGACCACAATGCCAGGATAGTTTTCAAGGCGTGTTCGAATACTGTGATTAATATGATTTAAATGTGCCACTAATTGTTCTTGGTTGTTTATCGCTAAACGCACTGCTTTTGCTAGCGCGACATTGTTGGGAAGATTAACCGTTCCACTACGTAACCCTAATTCTTGCCCACCACCATGTATAGTAGGTTGAAGTGCATGTGCGTTTTTTAAAATTAATAAACCTTGACCTTTTAATCCATTAAATTTATGGCCACTAATTGCTAAACTATCTATTCCACTCATTGAAATGGGTTGTTTACCTAATGCTTGAACAGCATCTACATGAAAATGCACTTTCGGATAGTCTGCTAACAATTGTCCAATGTCCTGGATGGGTTGCGTTTGACCCATTATATTGTTGACTTGCATACATGTTACTAAAATGACGTCACTATCTAGAAGTGATTTGAGATGAGCAAGATCTATTTGCCCCTGCTTTGTCACATTGACATATTTCAACGTAAAACCTTCTACTTCTAGTTGGCGCATCACCTCTAAAACTGAAGGGTGCTCTAATACAGATGTTATGATTGTTTTACCAAAAGGCCTTTTTTGATATGCTGCCCCTTTTAATGCCATATTATTAGATTCTGTTGCTCCACTAGTGAATAAAATGGTTTCATCATTCAATTGTAATGATTGTTTAATTTGGGCACGCGCTTCATCTAAAAGGCGTGCAGCCTCAATACCTTTTGCATGTGGACTATTAGGATTATAAAAAAATTTTTGATTAACTTTCATATAGCTATTTAACACGTCTGCTTCTGGTGCGGTTGTCGCAGCATTGTCAAAATATAACATCATACAAGAACTCCTTGATTGAAATTTGAATAGTTTTATTGTACTACACTTTTACAACTAACATGATACACACAAGAGCTATTTTCTTAAAATTACCCTAGAAGGTCAATAAAAATTTTTCAACAATAAAGTAGAGGTGAAACCTTGGGCTTCACCTCTAACCTCATATGTTATGTTGTTTGTTGTTTCATAACTTCTTGTTCAATTGTATCTGAAATTCCTGGCTCCACACGTTCCAAAGCTTGTGCTGAAATTTCACTAGAACGTTTGTAACGATTGTTTTTAAATAAGCGTTCAGCTTCATTTAAACTCTTATCTAAATCATGATAATCTTTGCGATAACGGTTACCATATTGAATTAATTTTTCTGCATACACTGCATTGATTAAGACATCATTCGCTTCATCTTCGAACTTGTTCATTTGAAGCACTACTTTATTCACTTTATCTTTTAAATGTTGAACATTAATTGGTCGTTCACTAAAGCGTTCATTTACTTCTCGCACTTCATAATCAATTTCATTCTTTAATATGATAAAACGTTCTGGAACGCTAGTAAGGTTTGACGCGAGAAGGCGACGATAAATTTCTTCTTTTTTACTTTGTACACGTAAAATATGTTCTTCCGCTTCTGCTTCATCTTCTCGTAACGAGACTAAATGATTTTGCAGTTTTTGTTGTTTTTCATTAATCACGTCGACATGATCTTCAATATATTTTAAATTATCTTGAACTTCACTATATCGTACTGATGATTTGGCCATTTCCATTAAAATTTCATCGTATACTGAAATTAAATTTTGAATTTCATTTTCAAATTGGCGTACACTTTGAATATCACTTTCGTTGATATAATAATTTTCGCGACCATATTCTATTTCAGTTTGCAATGTGTAATTCATATCTTTAGCATGGAATAAATCATCAGTAATACGTTCTTTAGATTCTTCTACAGCGTTCTTCGCTTTCACTTCATGTTCAATCAAGTCATACATTTCGTCTAATTGCGCATTAATATCTTCCAACTTTTTATTCGCCTCATCTAACTCTAGACGACTAATCATTGGTTCTACAAAACTTAATTCCGTCTTTAATGACTGCAGTTGACTATCCACTTTTACATGATCGAGGTCATAACCTTCTACCTTTAAATCACGCACACCGTATTTGAGATCTTGGAATTGTCCTGGTAATTCTTTTTGCGCTTCACGGATAAGTTCCGGTATTTCTTTCATATCTTCATTTAAATAGGTTAAATCTTCATTTAAATTTTTAATATGTTGATGTGCTTGTCGATAATTACCGTCTTCTCTTAATTCTTCGTATAGCGCAAGTTCAGGTTCCACTTGTTCAATTTCTTTTTCTAATGGCGCCGCTGCCTCACCATACTGATGGCGGTTTGCTAATACTTCTCGTTTTAATTTACGATGCTCTTCTTTCGTTTGGTCGTACAATTGACTGCTTTCATTATGAATTTGAAGTACTTTGTCCGCTTTTTCAGTTAATTCAAGATGTTTAGATTCATATGCATCCATCATTTCGTGTGCATCTTTGATATCCGTTTCGGCCTGTGAAAATTTAAATTTATCCAAATTCACTTCCGCTTCATGGATTTTTTCATCAACTGGCATTAAATAGTCATTAAGAGATGATTTCCAAGAATCATTTAATGCATCGTATTCAGCTTTTGTTTGACCTGTCATATTTAAGCGTTCTAATTTGTGCAAGCTTTCATCATATGTAAGGTCGTTCAATTTAACTTTACGATCTTCCGCAGTTTGAATCATTGTTCTTTTATTTGATCGCATCATAAAAAGGATACCGATGCCGACCAATATAATGATAATAATAGCTAATATAATATATAATGCCATGTCCTTTCGTCTCCTCCTACAAACATAAGTTCATTATAACGTAATTCTTAAACGCATTAAAATGAAATCTTTAATAAAGATAGACTTTTTAAAATTTTACCATAGATTGCGTCTAAATTGCGCCGAACAATTGAAAAGGCTATAATTATTTTATTATTTTTAAGGGAGATGGGCATATCATGGAGATTAATACAAATTATGATATTTTAATTCGCCAACTAGACGCATTGTTAACTGGTGAAACGGATTTAATTGCGAATTTGAGCAATACTTCTGCATTATTAAATGAAAGCTTAGAGCAAATTAATTGGGTCGGATTTTATTTAATGAAAAATGACGCACTCATCTTAGGTCCATTCCAAGGAAAACCTGCATGTGTGCATATTAAAGTAGGAAGCGGCGTTTGTGGCACTGCTGTGAAACAAAATGCCGTCCAAAGAGTTTCTGATGTAAATGCGTTTCCTGGTCATATTGCTTGTGACGCAAATAGCCAATCAGAAATCGTTATCCCGATTCATAAAGACGGGGAAATTATTGGCGTGTTAGATATTGATGCACCTATTAAAGATCGGTTTAATAAAGAGGATGAATTGGGCTTAATCAAAGTTGTAGAAATTTTAGAAAAACATCTCTAATCATTATTATCCTTCTTGACTTTTAAAAAGACCGTGGTAAAATGGACTTTGTGTGAAAAACGAAAATAGCAGTTAAATATTATGAGGCGCTATGGTATTCCCAAAGCGGACGTGTCACGTAACCGGCGCTATGAGGTGAAGACACATAAAATATCATATCCTTATGAGCATTTAACACTCTTTTTTGTTTTTTCATAACAACAAAAAAGAAAAAGGAGGAGTCAATTATGGCTCGATTCAGAGGTTCAAGCTGGAAAAAATCTCGTCGTTTAGGTATCTCATTATCAGGTACTGGTAAAGAATTAGAAAAACGTCCTTACGCACCAGGACAACATGGTCCAACTCAACGTAAAAAATTATCTGAGTATGGTTTACAATTACGTGAAAAACAAAAATTACGTTACTTATATGGAATGACTGAAAGACAATTCCGTAACACTTTTGAAGCTGCTGGTAAACAAGGTGGCGTTCACGGTGAAAACTTCATGATTCTTTTAGCTAGTCGTTTAGACGCTGTTGTTTACGCATTAGGTTTAGCGCGTACACGTCGTCAAGCACGTCAATTAGTTGGTCACGGTCATGTTGAAGTTGATGGTAAACGTGTTGACATTCCATCATACACTTTAAAACCTGGTCAAGTGATTACTGTACGTGAAAAATCACAAAAATTAGCAATCATCGAAGAATCAATCGAAATTAACAATTTCGTACCAGATTACTTAGAATTTGACGCTGATAACTTAAAAGGTACTTTCGTTCGTCTTCCTGAGCGTAGCGAATTACCAGCTGAAATCAATGAACAATTAATCGTTGAGTACTACTCACGTTAATATGTATACGACACCACCATGCATGGCATGGTGGTGTTTTTGCGTTTTAACCTCTATATCCCCTTTTACATTCTGAATGATTTTACGTATACTATCATCAAAAGTGAAGGAGTGAATGTTAATGAAGTTTTGGGATGAAAAAGAGGTTCAATCCGCATATCATATGAAAGATGCAATACATGATATCGAAGCTTTATTTGAAGATATCGATCAAGTGATTCAAACTCAGCGGCTCGTGATTCCTACCGGTGAAGGTGCACAGTCAATGTTATACATGCCCTCTATTCATAAAAGAAAAGCGCTTGGTATTATAAAAATTACTTCTATTACACCTAATAACCCTGAACATCATCGCCCCACTACACAGGCCAATATTATTTTGACTGACATTTCAACAGGTCAGCACTTAGCTAGTCTTGATGGAAGTTATTTAACACGCTTACGTACAGGTGCACTGAGTGGTATTGCTTCAAAATTCATGAGTAGAACAGATAGTAAAACATTAGGAATGATTGGCACCGGAGGCATGGCATATGAGCAACTTTTAGGTAATTTAGAAGTCCGACCTATTGAAAAGATTTATCTTTTTAACCGTACCGAAGCAAAAGCGATTCAATTCAAAAACCGCATATTAAAAGACTTTCCAGATTTAGAGGTAGAAGTTGTTCAACAGGTTAAGCCATTAGTTCAACACTCAGACATTATTAATTGCCAAACTCAATCAACGACACCTGTATTTCAAGCAGAAGATGTTAAACCCGGTACACACATTAATGGGATCGGCTCATATAGACCAGAAATGAAAGAATTAGACTATCATCTATTTCCCAAAGCACAACATATTGTATTTGATGACATTGAAGGTGTGACTGAAGAAGCAGGAGAATTCATCGAAGCACATGAAAAGCACATTTTCCAATTTAATGAAGTCAGTGGTGATTTGAAGTCCGTTGTTCTCAATAAAGATATATTACGTGAGTCAAATCATGATATTACCGTTTTTAAATGTGTAGGCGCTGCCTATTTTGATTTAGCAGTCGCAATTGGTGCATATCAAAAGTTAAAGTCGCAATCCTAAGAATCGTCGACATAACGTAGCCTTCCACTCATAATTATTTAAAAACATTGATGTACGTATTAATGATCAATCTAAAATGGGATAATGATAGTATTAACTTTGATGTCATTATCCCTTTAATACGTTGTTTTATAATTTAAATAAGCGGTGCGGGGCATCTGTAATGAGTCCATCAACACCTAGTTTCATCATATGTTTTGCATCATCGACTGTATTAACTGTATAAGGCATTACTTTTAAACCTTCTTGATGTGCACGTTGAATAAATCTTGGATTGACTAATTTAAAGTTAGGATTAGCATAATCAGCAAATTGAGCAATGTCTTTAAATGGTGGTTGTTTTAACCAATATTTACGTTTACTAATTAGCACGCCCAACTTAATGTACGGTGTTAACGTATGAATCCGTTGAATAGATTTCATATCAAAAGATTGAATAATGATACGATGATGCGGAAATTGCTGGTTTTTAATCTTCTGAATGACTGCCTCTTCAATCCCTGGATATTTCTTTGGCGTTTTAATTTCAATTAAAAGCATTTTAGAATAATTTTTACAAAGTGTTAAAACTTCATCGAAAGTCATAATCTCTTCATGTTGGTAGGGTGCTTTCCAACTCCCAAAATCATATGTACGTAATTCATCTAAAGTAAGTTCTTTAATTTCCCCTTTTCCATTTGATGTGCGATCAATCGTTTCATCGTGAATTGCAACGAGCGCACCATCTTTAGTCATATGTAAATCAATTTCTAACATGTCGATATGTCTTCCTAGTGCTGCTTGATATGCAAGCTTCGTATTTTCCGGGTATTTTTCTGCTAAACCCCGATGCGCAACGATTTTAAACGCTTTAAATGGTTTACTCAATTTCATTAGAGAAACATCCTTTCAAATAATACAAAATTCTACTACACTTAACTTATCATAATCCCAGTAGGAGTGAAGTAAAATGACTCAACATGCTTTTAAAGTACATTTGAAATGGCGAAGTGGTAAAGATCATGTAGGACAACTTGAAGGCGATGTCATTCATGCACCATTTTCAATCCCGAACGCTTTGGGTGGTGTTGGTGTGGGTACTAATCCTGACGAGCTATTAATTAGTGCTGCTGGTAGTTGTTTTACACTATCATTAGCAGCAACATTAGAACGCGCTCGTATAGACGTGATAGCTTTAGATGTCAACTCTGTAGGTACTGCTTCATATAAAAATCACAAGTTTTCAATGGACAATATTACACACAATGTCAACATCTACGTTCAAAATGTTGAAACTAAAGATCAACTTAATCAAAGATTAGAGCGATTAATTCATATAGCAGATCGCAATTGTATGGTCTCCAATAGTATACGTGGAAATGTAGCCATTCACATCCACCCCTCTATCATTATTTAATTTCACTGGAAAAAAGTTCCGTGAAATTTTTCTGTTAATTTATCAGAATATTTGTTAAAATTAAAAAATCTTACTTAAGGAGGTTTCTTATGTATTTTAATCATACCACATTATTGACACCTGGCCCTACTCCTGTTACTGCACAAATCCAAGCTGAAATGAATTTACCCATGGTGGGACATCGTTCATCTGACTTTGAAATGATTGCTAAGGAAGCCTTCCAAGCGCTTAAAGTTGTTTTTGGAAGTCAACATGATGTTATGATTTTATCTTCCAGTGGTACAAGCGCGCTAGAAGCAAGTATGGTGAATTTGCTTGAAGCTGAAGATCATATAGTAGTGATCGTTTCTGGTGCTTTCGGAAATCGCTTTAAACAAATTGCTCAAACCTATTATTCAAACGTTCACGTCTTTGATGTGACTTGGGGAGAAGCTTTCGACACAAAAGCTGTAATTGATTTCATTAAAAATATCAACCATCGCATCAAAGCTGTATTCACCCAATTTTGTGAAACATCTACTGCAGTATTACACCCCGTTGCTGAACTCGGTGTTGCATTAAAACAATTAGATGACGCTTTATTTTATGTGGTAGATGGCGTCAGTTGTATTGGAGCAGTTGATGTTGATATGCAACGTGACGCTATAGATGTTTTAGTATCAGGTAGCCAAAAAGCGATGGGTTTACCTCCTGGAATTGCATTTGTTGCTTATAATGAACGCGCGTTAAGAGCTTTTCAGCAAAATCAAACACCAAAATTTTACTTAGATTTGTCGAAACATTATGAATCTTTAAAGGCGTCCTCTACACCCTATACGCCAAACATTACTGCGTTCCGTGGTGTCAATGCATATATGCGCAATGTCAATGAATTAGGACTAAAAAATGTTATTCAACAGCATTATCAATTACGCGATGCTGTCCGTTCAGCTTTGAAAGCACTTGACCTTAATTTACTTGTTAACGATGCTGTGGCATCACCCACAGTCACTGCTTTCATCCCTAAAAATAAAGAGGAGCTTCAAACGATTAAAAATGAACTCAAAGCGCAGTTTAATATTACAATTGCCGGAGGTCAAGGATACTTGAAAGGACAGATTTTACGTGTAGGACATATGGCAGATGTATCACCTTTTACATTATTATCATTTATCGCAGCTTTAGAGCTCATTTTAACTAAACATAGACAAACATCTTTAGTTGGAAAAGGGACTACAGCATTTATGGAGGTTTTAAAAGATGTTATATAAAGTACTTGTCGCAGACCCCATTTCTGAAGATGGCTTAAAATCACTTACAGAAGATACACGTTTTAATGTCGTCCACCAAACAGGATTAACTGAAGCCGAACTTATTGAACGCATTCCTGAATATCATGCATTAATTGTCCGTAGCCAGACTCAAGTTACAGAAGCGATCTTGAAAGCAGCTACGCAGTTAAAAGTCGTGGCACGCGCTGGTGTAGGAGTTGATAATATCGACCTAGACTATGCCACGAAACAAGGCATCATTGTGATTAATGCGCCCGACGGTAACACTATATCTGCCACTGAACATTCTGTTGCGATGATTCTCGCAATGTCACGCAACATTCCTCAAGCACACGCATCATTATCTCAAGGCCAATGGGATCGAAAACGTTTTAGAGGAACGGAGCTTTATCGAAAAACATTAGGCATTATTGGAACTGGTCGAATTGGTATTGGTGTTGCGAAACGGCTTCAAAGTTTTGGTATGTCAATATTGGCATATGATCCATATTTATCTGAAGACAAAGCCAAAGAACTTGATTTTACTCGAGCTACAGTCGATGAAATTGCTCAAAATGCTGACTTTGTTACTGTACATACGCCATTAACCGACAAAACTAAAGGGATTATTGGTGCATCATTTTTTGAACAAGCAAAACCAAGCCTAAGGATTATTAATGTAGCACGGGGTGGCATTATTGATGAAGCGGCGTTATTGCAAGCCTTAAATAATAATCAAATCGCAGGCGCTGCCTTAGATGTTTTTGAAAATGAACCCGCAACCGATTCGCCATTAACACGTCATCCGAAAGTTATTGTAACACCACATCTTGGTGCATCTACAATTGAAGCACAAGAAAAAGTGGCTGTTTCTGTTGCTGAAAATATTGCTGAAATATTGTTACATCAAAATATTTCTCATGCAGTCAATGCACCGAGTGTCATTTTCAATGACGATGAAGCATTAAAACCATTTGTCCAACTTGCAAAAATGACGGGTCAAGTGGGCATACAATTATTGCCTAAAGCACCTCGTGAACTAAAAATTACTTATGCTGGGGATTTAGCTTTAGATGACACGAGTTTAATTACACGAACATTAGTTAAGGGTGTATTACAACAAGATATGGGAGATCATGTCAATTTAATTAATGCCCTTGTTCTTTTAAATGAACAAAATGTAACCTATACAATTGAAAAAACGAAAAGTAAAAAAGGATTCAGTAACTATATTGAGTTAGAACTCATCAATAAAGGAGACCGAGTTAAATTAGGTGCTACTGTCCTCAATGGATTTGGACCTAGAATCGTTCGTATTAATGATTATCCTGTTGACTTCAAACCTGAACAATACCAGCTCGTCATTCATCATCATGATCGACCCGGTATCGTTGGAAAAACTGGTCAAATACTTGGTGAATATGACGTGAATATTGCATCAATGCATTTAGGCCGTACACATATTGGTGGTAAAGCAATGATGATATTGTCTATCGATAACCCTATCCATCAAGCTGTAGAGGATGACTTATTAAATATAGACGGTTTCCATTCCGTTACACCAGTTACTTTGAAACAATAACTAAAAAGCTAGATAAGGTCATTGACGCATTGTGAAACACCGACCTTCATCTAGCTTTTATCATTTAAAATTTAGTTAAGCATTCATATTCAATGATGATTTAACACGATATCTTTAATATCTAGAACATGATTAACGATATAGTCCGCATCATGTGCTTCTAATTCTTTACGTGCCTCTTTCCCTTTTAAACCTGTTAAAGTTCCAATAAATGTCGCATTAATTGTTTTCGCACAGAGTAAATCTGCTAACGAATCTCCCACTATAATAACTTGTTTCTTATCGACACGATGCGTTTGATGGGTTGCATAATCATAATAACGATTCTTATCATTTCCATAATAAGCAACAAGATATGTAAATGGGTTCGGTTTACCTAATGGTTTTTGTTCTGGATATTCCGATTCAACCTCTAGTACTTCACTTGCTGTTCCAATATAATACGTATCAAAATGTGTTAATAATCCTAAAGCCTCAAAAGGAATTAATGTCTCTGGACGCGTACGACCCGTCGCTATACCAATACGATACCCTTCTGATTTTAAGGTATTTAATAAAGACTTTATGTCTTCAACCGGCACAATAACTTTCTCGTTATAAATGTAGCCTTGTTTAAAATCCGATTTTGCAGGTAATTGTTCAATTTCTTCAAAAAGAGAACACCCTAAATACCACTCTTGATAAATAGATTGTGCAAATTGCCATAAAGGACTTTGAATATCAAAAAGCGTTGTGTTTTCGTATTCCAAATGCGTTTCAGCATAAGACATGAGTGCACGGTAAAGCGTATCTTTTCCATTTTCAACATTTTTTAAAAAGTCTAATGGTTCCGCATAATCAATTCTTTTATGCGTCACATGCTGCCCCAAATTTTGCAACTGTGCTTGTGTGATGACCTTAGATTCTAAAAATGTCACTTGCATCTCTTTAGGTAATTGCTTTAATAATTGAATAAAGTGAATTGAAAATACTATAAATAACATATCCCAATTAGAGTTTACACCAAGAGATTTTAATTGATTGAGTATGAGATCCCCTTCAAAAATTTCTTTTCGTATTGCTTGAATTTGTGAATCTTTTATTTGAGATAAATCAATTTTATGATTTAAGTTTAAATATGCTTTGTCGAATAATAATTCATACACTGCTAACGCTGAGACGTCAAAACATCTTCCCTCATCTAAAAATACACCATCCACATCAAATAAAATAACTTTATCCATTCAGCAACCTCCATAAACAGAATTTTCAGATAAAGTAACTATAACATAAAAAGAGAGCAAGTTAATTATAAATACCGTAAAACATGGTAATTTTTATAATAACACTGCTCTTCATAACCATTATTTAGCGTTGACGTAGTCATTTAATTCTTTTTGTAATGTACGCGTACGCTCAGTCAAAAGTGTTGTAATATAATCCACTTTTTCTTGACGCTTTAAATCTTTAGGAATCGCCGTCGTATCGATAGGTTCACCAAATTTAATATAGGCCTTTTTCGTGAACATGTGTAAAATTTTAGTTGGACCGACGTATGCGGCAGGTAGAATAGGAGCTTTACCCAGCATCGCAATCGTTGCTGCTCCACGCTTTAAAGGTACTTCAACAGAAGTACGGTGACCTGAAGGGAAAATCCCTACTGTTTTGTTCGCATTTAATAGTTTCACCGGAGTCTTTAACGTGCTTGGACCAGGATTGTCTCTATTTACTGGAAAGGCATTTAAAGCTGTGAAAAAGCGATTCATTAATTTTGTTTTAAATAATTCTTGTTTTGCCATATAGTGAATTTCATTTGGAAATAACGCTAAGCCTAATAAAACGATTTCATTATAACTCTCATGATTACACGTCACAACATAACGGTTAGTATTCGGTTTATGGTCTAAACCAACGACCTCTAAATTGTTTAGTCGTTTCACAATAATGTAATCTAATGCCTTAGCGATAACTTTATATAACATTTAAACACCTACTTCTCTTCGTTCTATAACCCTTTAAATTCTATCATTTAGTTGTCATTTCAACAACCTCATTTCAAAATAAGACCTAAGTTGGAGTACTCTTGACTGGTCAAATAGCGCGTAACATAGCATAATAGTGATAAAGGAGGTATTTTATGAGAGAAGAAGATAATTTTAATCCCTCACAACAATCGAATCAACACCACACCCCTCAACCACCTTATCGAGATAAACCAAAGTTTCCATGGTTTAAAACGATACTGATTGCACTTGCAGCAGGTTTAATTGGTGGTTTGCTCGCATTTGGAATGGTCCAACTGTTTTCATCAGTAACATCTCAATTTTCGTCGAACTCAGGTTCACATGTAAATGAAAGCGATCAAGGTTCTGGCGGTAGTAATTTAGATGGTAAAAGCGAAAAGTATAAATCAGTTAATCAAATGATTAATGACAAGGCCCCTTCTATAGTGGGTGTCATTAATGTCCAAAAAGCGCAAAATCTAGACGATTTGATTCAAGGTAAATCACCTAAATCTAAACCTTCTGGTATCGGTTCTGGCGTGATTTATCAAAAAGATGGTAAAAACGCCTACATCGTGACAAATAACCATGTGATTGAAGGCGCATCATCAATTAAAATTCAATTACATAATTCACATCAAGTTGATGCAGAATTAGTCGGTACAGATCCTTTAACAGACTTAGCCGTGTTGAAAATTAAAGATCGAGATGACATTAAAACAATGTCATTTGCAGACTCTAGTAAAGTCAAAACCGGAGATAGTGTGTTTGCGATGGGTAATCCATTAGGCTTAGAGTTTGCAAACACTGTAACATCAGGTATTATTTCCGCAAAAGAACGCACCATTACGACGGATACATCAGCCGGTGGTAATAAAGTGAACGTTATCCAAACAGATGCTGCTATTAACCCTGGTAACTCTGGAGGCGCATTAGTGGATTTAAACGGTAACCTTGTAGGTATTAATACTTTAAAAATTGCAGCACCTCAAGTAGAGGGTATTGGCTTTGCGATTCCAAGCAACGAGGTTAAACTTGTGATTGAACAACTTGTAAACCATGGTGAAGTGAAACGCCCTTCAATTGGTATTGAAATGATTAATGTAGCTGATATTCCCGATAGTTATAAGCGCCGCTTAGAGACAAATTCAGGTGTCTACGTTGCTAATGTCCCACGTCAAGGTATTGATTTAAAACGTGGCGATATCATCACTGCACTTGATGGACATAAAGTTGAGAGCGATTCAGATTTACGTGGTTATCTTTACAAAGATAAAAAACCAGGTGACGATGTTACATTTACTGTAAATCGTGATGGTAAATCTATAAAAGTTAAAGTCACTCTTGATTCAGCAAATTAATTTAAAAAAGTCCCTTAACAGAATGCAATCTGAAAAGGGACTTTTTATTATGCATAATTAACCATAAAATATTTCTTTTTGCCTCGTCGAATAATCGTGAAACTGTCATCATATTTATCATCATCAGAAAGTGTATATTGTAAATCTTGTTGACGTTCACCATTGATATAGATTGCACCATTAGTCACATCTTCACGGGCTTGACGTTTAGAAGATGAAATCTTTGCTTCTACAAGTGCGTCTACAATATTTGTTGTTGCTTTTGAAATCGTCACTTGAGGCACATCTTTAAAGCCTGCTTTAATTTCATTAGCCGTCAGAGCTTTTAAGTCACCGCTAAATAAAGCTTTAGAAATACGTTCTGCTTCAGCTAATGCTTCTTCTCCATGAATAAATCGTGTTACTGCTTCGGCAAGTGCTTTTTGAGCTTTACGTAAATGTGGTTCCTTTTCAACGGATTGCGCTAACGCTTCAATATCATCTTGTGATAAGAATGTAAAATATTTCAAGAACTTAATAACATCCTCATCGCTCGTATTAATCCAAAATTGATAGAATTCATAAGGGCTCGTTTTATCTTTGTCTAACCAAACAGCCCCTGACTCAGATTTACCAAATTTTTTCCCATCTGATTTCGTTACCAATGGAATTGTTAAGCCATAAACATCTGTTGTACCATACATACGGCGCATTAACTCAATGCCACTTGTTATATTCCCCCACTGATCTGAACCACCAATTTGAATTTTACAATCGTAAGTTCTATTTAAATGCCCAAAATCAATGGCTTGTAAAATCGTGTACGTAAATTCAGTATAAGAGATCCCATTTGATAAACGAGATTGAATAGAATCTTTCGCAAGCATATAGTTCACACCCACATGCTTACCAAAATCACGTAAAAACTCAATTAAAGAAATTTGACTTAACCAATCTCTATTGTTCACTAAAATAGGTCCATTTTCTGTTTCAAAATCAAACAATTGTGTCATTTGATTTTGAATACCTTTTACATTTTGTTCAACTTGTTCTTCCGTTTGTAAGACACGTTCTTCAGATTTCCCTGAAGGGTCACCTATCATTCCTGTGCCACCACCAATTAATACAATAGGTCTATGACCATGCTCTTGAAAGCGACGTAAAGTCAGATAAGGTAGTAAATGACCAATATGCAAACTGTCAGCTGTTGGGTCAGCACCACAATATAATTTGACTTGTTCTTTATTCAGTAAATTCTCAATACCTTCCTCATCTGTTTGTTGATAAATCAAACCACGCCATTGTAATTCTTCTAATAATTGATTTGCCATTACAAAACCTCCTTAAAAAATAAAAAAACACCACTTACGATTACGTAAGGGCGCTTCTGCACGTTACCACCATACTTGGATACTCTTACAATGTTACGTACATTGCTAAAACGTTAAAGCATATCTATAGGTGTATTCACTTAAAGTTATTTATCAGTTTCCACCTACCACTGACTCTCTAGAAAATAAACTTAAAGCTACTTGTCCTAAGCTTCAATACTTATTTATAATGATTCATATTATAAAATGTGTCTATTGAAAAGTCAATGTTAATGATGATAATAAAAAATACCAATAAATAAAACTATGCTATACTATATGTGAAAAAAGGAGGCCATAAGAAAGTGACACAAGTATCAAAAATCGCACAATTTTTAAAGCACTATGATAACTATTTTAAATACATCAAGCGCCTCTTTATACTGTCTATTGTTTGTTCTATTTGGTTACTCATATTATCTATAGGGCTAGCATTAGGTTACTTTGCGAGTATTGTTTCTAAAACAGATGATATTAATGATGATGCTCTCGTTCAAGCTGTTACCAACTTACCTGAATTGCCTGAAGTACAATCAAGTGATGTCGATTTAATAGCACTTTACAATGAACAAACACCGATACTGATTGCCGGTCCCGCTGAAGTTTCACCATATGTAACGAAAGCAATTGTGTCTAGTGAAGATGCACAATTTTATACACATCATGGTATTTTACCTAAAGCCATTTTTAGAGCAATGTATCAAGATATTTTCAACCGCGACCACCCTACTGGAGGTAGCACGATTACGCAACAATTAGTTAAGAATCAATTGCTTTCTAACCAAAAGACCTACGATCGTAAAGCAAAAGAAATCATGTACGCGATGCGTTTAGAAAATATAATGACGAAAGACGAGATTATATATACGTATATTAACCGTGTATCTTTTGGACGTAACCAACACGGGCAGCACATTACAGGGATTACGGCCGCTTCTTATGGTATTTTCGGGAAGCCACCTAAATTATTAAACTTACCAGAAGCTGCATACCTTGCCGGACTGGTTCAAAGCCCTTATTTCTATACCCCGTATACAAATGAAGGTCATCTTAAATCACATGAAGCCATTCAACCATCAATACATCGTCAAAGATATGTGTTAAAACGTATGTATATTGAAAATATGATTACAGAACAACAATATAAACAAGCATTAGATTACCCGATTCAAGAAAAATTTATATAATGCTGTATCATCGTTTATAAAACTTCCTATTTTACCGATACTTAAATAACTGGGTTATTCTAAAAATTAACACCTTCAAAGCACATGCGTTCGCATGTACGATGAAGGTGTTTTTTTAATTTCAGCATAATAGTAATGCTGAGATTCGATTTTTAGAATAATCCAATAGCATGACCATCTGGTGTTACATCCATATTTAACGCTGCAGGTTTTTTAGGAAGACCTGGCATCGTCATAATCGCACCAGTTAATGCCACGATGAATCCTGCGCCTGTTTTCGCTTCTAGTTCACGAATCGTGATTTCAAAGTTTTCAGGTGCACCAAGTTGCGTAGCGTCGTCACTAAATGAATATTGCGTTTTAGCCATACATACAGGATAGTTGTCCCAACCATTTTCTTTAAATTGTTTTAACTGTTTTTGCGCTTTACTAGAGAATGTTACTTTCGAACCACCGTAAATATCTTTTACAATTTTTTCGATTTTTTGCTCTAGAGGTAATTCTAAGTCGTAAAGACGTTTAAAATTATTAGGTTGTTCAATCACTTCTAACACTTTTTGTGCTAAGTCAATTCCGCCTTCTCCGCCTTTCTCCCAAACTTCAGTTAATGAGAGACGTACATTATTTTGTTCAGCCCACTCTTGAACAAATTGTGTTTCTGCTTCAGTGTCGTGAATAAATGCATTTAACGCAATTACAGGTTCAACACCGAATTTACGGATATTATTGACATGACGTTCTAAGTTTTTAATACCAGATTTTAGGGCCTCAACATTTTCTTCTTTAAGGTTATCTTTTGCCACACCACCATGCATTTTTAATGCACGTACAGTAGCAACTAATACGACTGCACTAGGTTCAAATCCAGCTTTACGTGATTTAATATCAATAAATTTTTCAGCGCCTAAATCAGAACCAAATCCAGCTTCTGTAACAACGACGTCAGCTAAATCACGTGCAGTTTCAGTTGCAATAATAGAGTTACAACCATGAGCAATATTTGCAAACGGTCCACCGTGTACTAATGCTGGTGTCCCTTCAATGGTTTGTACTAAGTTTGGTTTAATCGCATCTTTTAAAATCATCGCTAAAGCACCTTCAACTTTAAGGTCTTTAACAGTAACTGGTTTACGGTCACGTGTATAACCAATCGTAATATTCGCGATATTTTGTTTTAAGTCTGTAATACCTGTACTTAAACATAAAATTGCCATAATTTCTGAGGCAACCGTAATATTAAAACCATCTTCACGAGGTACACCTTGTGTTGGTCCACCAAGACCTACGACAACATTACGTAAAGCACGATCATTCATATCAAGGACACGTTTCCATTCGATACGACGTTGATCAATACCTAATTCATTACCTTGATGGATATGATTGTCAATAAATGCAGAAAGTGCATTATTCGCAGTCGTAATTGCATGGAAGTCCCCATTAAAGTGAAGGTTAATATCCTCCATAGGTAAAACTTGAGCACGACCTCCCCCAGTAGCGCCACCTTTAATACCAAAAATAGGACCTAACGCTGGTTCACGTAATGCAACCATTACATTTTGATTAATTTTATTAAACGCATCTGCTAATCCTACTGTTACTGTTGATTTACCTTCACCAGCTGGTGTTGGACTCATAGCTGTAACAAGGACAACTTTACCTTTTTCACCTTTAGTGTTGATTTTAGAAATATCAATTTTAGCTTTATAGTGACCATATTGCTCTAAAGCATCTTCTGAAATACCTGCTTTATTGGCAATTTCACTAATAAATTTTAATGTTGCTTGATTCGCAATTTCTAAATCTGATAAATGACTCACAATATTCAGCCCCTTAAATGATTTTCATAAACTTTCACGCGTATGTAAACGCATACAAACAGTTATAAAAAAAACTATTTCCACGTTTAATAATAACGAACTCTGACGTTGTTGTCGAATAAAAGCGGTTGACCCGTGCAGATGAAGATCAAAAATAAAACATGGTGCGACAAATACGCCCACACCATGTTTTAATTAATATATTTGTTAACTTGATTAGTCTTCCATCGTACTTAAATCTCCTGTTGGTAGATCCAATTCCCAGGCTTTAAGTACACGTCTCATAATTTTACCAGATCGTGTTTTCGGAAGTTTATCTTTAAATTCAATTTCTCGTGGTGCAGCATGTGCAGCAAGTCCTTCTTTAACAAATTTACGAATGTCTTCTTTCAAATCATCAGAAGGTTCATAGCCCTGTCGTAAAGCCACAAACGCTTTTATAATTTCTCCTCTAACGGGATCAGGTTTGCCAATCACACCTGCTTCTGCAACAGCTTCATGTTCTACTAATTTTGATTCAACTTCAAAAGGCCCTACACGTTCTCCGGCTGTCATAATAACGTCATCTACGCGTCCTTGGAACCAAAAATACCCGTCTTCATCTTGATAAGCGGAATCTCCAGAAACATACCAATCGCCGATAAAATAGGATTGATATTTTTCAGGATTTTTCCAAATTTTATACATCATCGATGGCCAACCTTTTTTAATTGCTAAATTACCCATACGATTTGGTGGTAATTCGCGGCCTTCGTTATCGATAATTGCGGCCTGTATACCTGGTAACGGTTTACCCATAGAACCTAATTTGATATCCATACTAGGGTAATTCACAATCATGTGCCCGCCAGTTTCAGTCATCCACCATGTATCTAATACACGTTTACCGTATACCTTTTTCGCCCATTTGATTACCTCAGGGTTGAGCGGTTCTCCGACAGATAAAATAGTGCGAACAGAAGATAAATCATACTTTTCTACTAAATCATCACCTGCACTCATTAACATGCGTAAGGCAGTGGGTGCAGTATACCAAATCGTCACTTTAAATTGCTCTAACATACTATACCACGCTTCTGGTGAAAAACGACCTCCAGCAATACAGTTTGTTGCCCCATTAAGCCACGGCGCAAAAATACCATAGGATGTACCAGTCACCCATCCCGGATCAGCAGTACACCAGTAAACATCATCTTCTTGTAGGTCTAATACGTATTTTCCAGATATGTAATGCACGAACATCGCATTTTGGACATGTAATACACCTTTAGGTTGACCTGTAGAACCAGATGTATAGTGCAATATCAATCCATCCTCTTTATCTAACCATTCAATATCAAAAGCTGTACTTGCCTCTTTAAGCGATGTATTAAAGTCGACATATTGCTCATCAACTTCATCGTCTACAATAATAATTGTTTCTAGATGCGGTAAATCATCTTTAGGTATACGTGGTAGTAGACTATTCGTTGTTATGATGACTTTTGCATCGCTATTATCCAAACGGTCTTTCACAGCTTTTTCCATAAAAGCTTCAAATAATGGCCCAACAATTGCACCAATTTTTAAAATTCCTAAAAATGCAAAATAGAGTTCAGGTGTACGTGGCATAAATATGAACACACGATCACCTTTTTGGACATTCGCTTTATCTTTTAGTACATTAGCTGCTTGATTTGATTTTTTTTGCAAATCTTCAAATGTATACTGTTCAGTACGAGCATCATCTTTATAATTCAAGGCAATTTTATCGCCTTTTCCTTCATCAACGTGGCGATCAATACATTCATATGCCATATTTATTTTTCCAGTATCATACCAAGAAAATGCTTTTTCAACATCTTCCCATTTAAAATTTTTATAAGTACTCTCATAATCCTTTAAATTGAAGTTTCCTTCTTCCCCTTTATAAACTTCGACTTTCATGTGGATTACCCCCTTGTTTGAAATCGCTTTCAATGCAATTATAGCGCATGGATTCAATGTTTTCAAAAAATTATACTTATTCTGAATAATGCGTGAAAAATGGGAATGAATTGGCTATACTATGAGTAATATAAGAAATTGAAAGGAGTCGCTCATGGAACATATTAAAACATATGAAAAAGAAACTGTCGTCGTCAACGATAAAACGATTATCATTGAGGGACCCGTTGAAAAGCAACAATTAGAACAAATGACATTTGATGAGGGCCTCAATGCTTTTCGAATACCAATTGAACAATTTGAAGCGATTCAGGATATTAGTACGCTAGATGAAGGAAGAATTTATATTATTCGAGATCAAATGCACATCGTGGGCTATGTGACTTATCTATATCCCGATCCAATGGAACGATGGTCTACAGGTAATTTGCCCTATTTACTTGAACTTGGTGCAATTGAAATCAGTTTACCCTATCGAAATTTCGGTCTAGGTCGTGAACTTTTAAAAGTAAGCACAAGAAGTAAAGAGCTAGAAAATTATATTATTATTACGACTGAATATTACTGGCATTGGGACCTTAAAAATTCTGGTTTAGACGTTTTTGAATATAAAAAATTAATGCAACGAATGATGTCCAATGGAGGTTTAGAGGTTTTTGCAACAGATGATCCTGAAATTACGAGTCATCCTGCCAATTGTTTAATGGCGCGAATAGGCAAAAATATTACAGTTGAACAAATGCGCGCATTTGATGATATTCGCTATATGAATCGGTTCTTTTTTTAATGGGGGTATGTGAGATGGGAGATCAACAAACACAACGAACGGGCTATGTTTATGCTGATACACTTTTACAGTATCGCTTTCATAATAAACATCCTTTTAATCAAATGCGACTCAAATTAACGACAGAATTATTACTTTCTACTGGCCTTTTACAGCCAACGCAAATCATAAAACCTCGAATCGCAACAGAAGATGAAATCGCGACGGTACATAAATATGACTACATTCAGGCAATAAAACGTGGTGAACGTAATTTACTTAACCCTGATGAAAAATCAAAATATGGTTTAGATGATGAAGATACACATGTTTTTCCTAGAATTCATAAAAGTGCGGCCAACATCGTTGGTGGTGGTCTAAATTTAATTGATGCAATTATGGACGGTCAGTTTGATAATGGCTGTCATTTAGGTGGTGGCTTGCATCATGCGCTAGAAGGACGTGCCAATGGCTTTTGTGTGTATAACGATGCTGCTATTTATATTCATCATCTCATTCATAACTATGGTCAACGTGTATTATATGTAGATACTGATGCGCATCATGGTGACGGTGTACAATGGCGATTTTATACTTCTAATGACGTGATGAATTACTCTATTCATGAGACTGGTAAATTTTTATTTCCAGGATCTGGTCATTACACAGAACGTGGCGATGATCAAGGTTTTGGCTATACAGTGAATGTCCCTCTTGAGCCTTATACAGAACATGAAAGTTTTATGACCGTATTTAAAGATACGCTAGAAGCTGTTGCAACAACATTTAACCCTGATTTTGTCATTAGCGTTAATGGGTCCGATATTCACTATTTAGATCCACTGACTCACATGCATTGTGATTTGAATACACTTTATGAAATCCCTTATTTTGTAAATGAAATCGCTAAAAAATATGCTAATGGAAAAATTGTCATGCTTGGTGGAGGGGGTTACAACATATGGCGTGTTGTTCCTCGGGCTTGGAGTCATGTCTATTTAAGTTTAATTGATCATCCCCCACTAGAAGGACGTTTACCTGAAGCATGGCTTTCTAAATGGAAACATTATAGCCCTGTACCTATTCCTGAAAATTGGGAAGAATCATTTCCTGACTACACGTCTATTCCTAGAATTGCAGAAATTACTCAAAAAAATTTGAGTGTCGCAACAAAAATTAAAAATTGGTTTTAATTAATTTTTAAATGCAATAAAACCCTTGTATCCCAATGTTTGACTAAAATACAGTTATCTGTAATTTAACTTCGGGCGAATACAAGGGTTATTGTTTATACTTTTGTTGTGCCACGATATCTTACTTTATGCGGTAAGATAACATTGGGTTCTTCAATTTCTTCGTTGTTCATATATTTTGTAAGAAGACGCATACCTACTGCCCCTATATCATAAAGTGGCTGAATGACACTTGACAGTTGTGGTCTAACCATTTCAACAAGACGTGTGTTATTAAAACTAATGACTTGAAGATCTTCTGGAACACGAATGCCTTGATCCATTGCACCATGTACTATACCTATAGCTTGTTCATCACTGATAGATAGAACAGCGTCTGGTTGGTATGTGCTTAATTTCTCAAACGCACGTAAGCCATCTTTATATGTCTCGTTTCCTACGTACATTAAATGGTCATCTACCTCTAAATCGTGTTTAGATAATTGTGCTTTTAATCCTTTTAACGCATCGTCTTGAGCTTTTTTAGAATAACCGCCACCTACAAATGCAAACTTCTTAGCACCAGATTGAATCAAATGTTCTGTAATTTCTTGACTCGCTTTCTCAAAATCAATATTTACAGAAGCAATGCCGTCATCTTTACCATTAGTTCCTGAAACAACTACAGGAATAGAAGCTTTAGCGATGTGTTCTTTAATTTCAGTAGTTAATGTGCCACCTAAAAAGATGATACCGTCTACTTGTTTACTTAATAAGTTGTTAAAAATCTCTTTTTCTTTTTCAGGATCATCATCTGAATTTGAAATAATTGTGTGATATTTATACATTGTGGCGATATCTTCTAACCCTCTAGCAAGTTGGGAATAGTAAATATTTGAAATATCGGGAATAATCACACCAACTGTTGTTGTTTTTTTGCTTGCAAGGCCTCTCGCTACAGCATTTGGACGATAATTTAAACGTTTAATTACTTCATTAACTCTTTCTCTCGTCTCAGGTTTTACATTTTGATTTCCGTTCACCACACGAGAAACCGTTGCCATTGATACACGTGCCTCACGTGCCACATCATAAATGGTTACCGTCATTATTTTTACCTCCTTGGAAACGCTTACTCTATTATTATATTCCGTTTTCATCACATTTTCAAAGTTTACCATATTATGAAAGGATAAGAAATATAAAATTGTGGTTGTCATATGTTTGTCACGAATAAAAATACATTTAAAGTATTTTAAATGAAAAAATGAGGCAAAAGTTTAATATCTGCCTCATACATTAATCATTATTTCAATGTTTTATTATTATACATTTCAGATAATGGCTTAATTTCATTATAAAATGCATCAAATTCATTTAAATCCATTTGTTGTGCACTGTCACTCAATGCAACTGAAGGATCTGGATGCACTTCTGCCATTACACCATCAGCACCAATTGCGAGAGCTGCTTTAGCTGCTGGTAACATAATGTCTTTACGTCCTGTACTATGTGTGACGTCAACCATCACAGGTAGATGCGTACCTTGTTTTAAGATTGGTACCGCTGATATATCTAATGTGTTACGTGTTGCCTTTTCATATGTTCTAATGCCACGCTCACATAAAATAATATTTTGATTCCCTTGTGCTGCAATATACTCTGCTGCATACGTAAATTCCTCAATTGTAGCTGATAAACCACGTTTTAAAAGAATAGGTTTATTCGTACGACCTGCCTCTTTTAACAATTCAAAGTTTTGCATATTACGTGCACCAATTTGGAAGACATCTAAATATTGATCAGCTATAGCGAAATCATTTGGATGAACAATTTCACTAACAACATTTAAATCGTATTTATCTTTAATTTGTTTTAATATTTTTAAACCTTCTTCGCCAAGTCCTTGGAAATCATAAGGAGATGTACGTGGCTTAAATGCGCCACCACGAATAAACTTTTCACCTTTTTGTTTTAAGTGTTTAGCAACAGCATCTACTTGGTCGAAGGATTCAACTGAACATGGACCAAAAACAAAGGACTTCGTTCCTTCGCCGATGGCAGCACCATTTTCAAATTTTACGATGGTATCTTCTGGTTTTAATTTACGTGAAACATATAAATGTTTTTCATTATCAGATTTTTGTAAATCAGTTGAGGCTTTAAAGATTTCTTTAAACAATTGTTTGATTACGTTGTCATTAAACGGACCTTGATTTTTATCAATTAATGTATTTAACATTTCTTTTTCACGTTGAGGATCGTAAATGACTGTGCTTTTTTTACGCTTTTCCTCACCAATCTTTTTAGCAAGTTCTCCCCGCTTTGAAAGTAATGATAAAATTTGCTCATTAATGTCTTCGATTTCTTTTCTGTATGTTTCTAAATGATTTGTCATGAAATTCACCCCAACTTAAAATTTCTCACTTGCTTTAAAGCGATAAAATAAATAGTGATATTTGGTATTCTAACAAGAATAAAAATTATTTTCAACCCATCTACAAAAATAAGCCTAAATTTTGAGAAAATTCAATCAATATAAGGATTTTAAAACGTTAAACTAAGGATGTCAATAACTTCTATAGGACAATACGCTTTTCATACAAAAA